>CAXTPX010000082.1:0-8812 GCA_964246005.1 uncultured Burkholderiaceae bacterium
CTGGTGCCGATCTACGGCACCATCGTCACGTCGCTGATCGCGCTCGTCATCGCGGTGCCGGTCAGCTTCGGCATCGCGCTGTTCCTGACCGAACTGTCGCCGGCCTGGTTGCGCCGGCCGCTCGGCACCGCGATCGAACTGCTCGCCGCCATCCCGTCGATCGTCTACGGCATGTGGGGTCTTCTCGTGTTCTCGCCGATCTTCGCGAGCTACGTCGAGACGCCGCTCGGCGCGACGGTCGGCAAGCTGCCGGTGATCGGCAAGCTGTTCCAGGGCGCGCCGATCGGCATCGGGCTGCTGTGTGCCGGCATCATCCTCGCGATCATGATCATTCCGTTCATCGCGTCGGTGATGCGCGACGTCTTCGAGGTCACGCCGCCGCTGTTGAAGGAGTCGGTCTACGGCCTCGGCGGCACGACCTGGGAAGTGGTCTGGAAGATCGTGTTGCCGTACACCCGTGCCGGGGTCGTGGGCGGCATCATGCTCGGCCTCGGCCGGGCTCTCGGCGAGACGATGGCGGTCACCTTCGTGATCGGCAATACCAACATCCTGAACGACGTGTCGCTGTTCTCGTCGGGCAACTCGATCACGTCGGCCCTCGCCAACGAGTTCGCCGAAGCGGCACCCGGCCTGCACACGTCGGCATTGATCGAGCTCGGGCTCGTCCTGTTCGTGATCACGTTCATCGTGCTGGCCGCGTCGAAGTATCTGCTGGTGCGGCTGCAGGCGGGCGAAGGAACGAAGGCATGAGTGCGGTCGTCTCCAGGTCGGAAGCCGATCCGGCCGTGAGA
The DNA here is from genome assembly GCA_964246005.1 of uncultured Burkholderiaceae bacterium. GTDB lineage: Bacteria > Pseudomonadota > Gammaproteobacteria > Burkholderiales > Burkholderiaceae_D > CAHJXF01. The sequence continues at coordinate 792 of CAXTPX010000082.1, forward strand.
CCCCTTGCCAAGACTCCGCGGAACGCGGTCTTTGCGCGCCGCAGGATCGTCAACAAGGTCGCGCTGACGCTGTCGCTCGCCGCGATGGCGTTCGGGTTGTTCTGGCTGATCTGGATCCTGTACACCACCGTGTCGCTCGGCATCGCCGGCATCACCGCGCACACCTTCACCGAGATGACGCCGTCGCCGAACGCCGACACCGGCGGCCTCCTGAACGCGATCGCCGGGTCGGTCGTGATGGTCGGCATGGCGACGCTGATCGGGACGCCGATCGGCGTGCTCGCGGGGATCTATCTGGCCGAGTACGGCGGCGACGGCTGGCTCGCGTCGACCACGCGCTTCATCAACGACATCCTGCTGTCGGCGCCGTCGATCGTGATCGGCCTCTTCGTCTACGCGATCTACGTCGCGCAGACGAAGAGCTTCTCCGGATTCGCCGGTGTGATCGCGCTCGCGCTGCTGGTGGTGCCGGTGGTGGTCCGCACGACCGAGAACATGTTGCGGTTGATCCCGAACACGCTGCGCGAGGCCGCGTTCGCGCTCGGCACGCCGCGCTGGAAGGTCATCACCGCCATCACGCTGAAGTCCGCACGCGCCGGCGTGGTCACCGGCATCCTGCTCGCCGTCGCGCGCATCGCCGGCGAGACGGCGCCGTTGCTCTTCACCGCGCTGTCGAACCAGTTCTGGTCGCTCGACCTCGGACAGCCGATGGCGAACCTGCCGGTCACCATCTTCAAGTTCGCGATGAGTCCCTTCCAGAACTGGCAGGACCTCGCGTGGGCCGGCGTTCTCATCATCACGGTCGGCGTCCTCGGCCTCAACGTGCTGGCCCGCACCTTCTTCTCCCCAAAGAATTGAGCATGCCAGCGACCTCGTTCCAGGAAACCGAAACTTCGAAGCTCGGTGTAAAGAATCTCAACTTCTACTACGGCAAGTTCCATGCGTTGAAGAACATCACGCTGAACATTCCCGAGAAGAAGGTGACCGCGTTCATCGGTCCGTCGGGGTGCGGCAAGTCGACGCTGCTGCGCACGTTCAACCGGATGTTCGAGCTCTATCCGGAGCAGCGCGCCGAAGGCGAGATTGTGCTCGACGGCGAGAACCTGCTGAACACGCAGACGAACGTTGCGCTGGTGCGCGCCAAGATCGGCATGGTGTTCCAGAAGCCGACGCCGTTCCCGATGTCGATCTACGACAACGTCGCGTTCGGCGTGAAGCTGTTCGAGAACCTGTCGAAGGGCGAGATGGACGAGCGGGTCGAGTGGGCCCTGACGAAGGCCGCGCTGTGGGGTGAAGTGAAGAGCAAGCTCGGGCAGAGCGGGAGCGGGCTGTCCGGGGGCCAGCAGCAGCGACTGTGCATCGCGCGCGGCATCGCGATCAAGCCCGAGGTGCTGCTGCTCGACGAGCCCTGTTCGGCGCTCGACCCGATCTCCACGGCCAAGATCGAGGAGCTGATCGACGAGCTGAAGAGCGACTACACGGTCGTCATCGTCACGCACAACATGCAGCAGGCCGCCCGCTGTTCGGACCGCACCGCGTACATGTATCTCGGCGAGTTGATCGAGTTCGGCAACACCGACCAGATCTTCATCAAGCCGACGAAGAAGCAGACCGAGGACTACATCACGGGTCGCTTCGGGTGATTTCGGGGCGATCTGCGCAGACCTGCCCGGTGTCTCGCGTTGACCGACTCGGGGTGGCGGGCTATGATCCGCAGCTGTCTCGGGGCGTAGCGTAGCCCGGTAGCGCGCCTGGTTTGGGACCAGGATGTCGCAGGTTCAAATCCTGCCGCCCCGACCAGCCGAACACGTCTCTCGCATCTGGCCGATTCACGCCGCTGCCCGTAGCTCAACCGGATAGAGCACCGGCCTTCTAAGCCGGGGGTTGTGGGTTCGAGTCCCGCCGGGCAGACCACCACCCGTATCGCGAATCATCGTTCGCGCCGTCCGGATCAAACGGACGATGATGCCCGGTCGACACGACCGGCCTGGAGTTTCACTCTGAGGTTCACCGGAGTCGGACGATGCATCCCTGGCATCGTTGTCCGTCCGTAACACCCTCGTGCACCAGCGCCAGCGGTCGTGCGTCCGCGCACGGCATCGCGCCATGAAGGCCGGGATGCCCCAATCGGCCGAGGCGCCGCACGACCTGCGCGCGCTGAACGCCGCGGACATGAGTCAGGTCGAGACGGAGGGCCGCTACCGCGGTCTTCTCGAGGCGGCGCCCGACGCGATGGTGGTCGTCGACCAGAGCGGCACGATCGTCCTCCTCAACGTCCAGGCCGAGAAGCAGTTCGGCTATCGCCGCGACGAGCTGCTCGGGCGGCAGGTCACGAACATCATCCCCACCGGGTTCGCCGAACGGCTGGTCGCCGACGGTACTCGCACGGCTGCCGAAGCGCTCGGCCAGCACATCGGCACCGGCATCGAGCTGTCGGCGCTGCGGCGCGACGGCAGTCGTTTCCCGATCGAGATCATGCTGAGCCCGCTCGACAGCGCCGACGGCATCCTCGTCACCGCGGCGATTCGGGACATCAGCGTCCGCAAGGCCGCCGAGGCGCAACTCGCCGACATGGAGGCGCGTTACCGCGGGCTCCTCGAAGCGGCTCCGGACGCGATGGTCGTCGTCGACCAGCGGGGCGTGATCGTCCTCGTCAACGTCCAGACCGAGAAGCAGTTCGGCTATCCGCGCGACGAATTGCTCGGCCGCGAGGTCGCCAGCATCATTCCGGAGGGCTTCGCCGAACGGTTGGCGGCCGACGCGCTGCGAACGACCGAGGTGGCGCTCGCGCAGCAGATCGACACCGGCATCGAGCTCTCGGGCCGTCGCAAGGACGGCAGCGACTTCCCGATCGAGATCATGCTCAGCCCGCTCGCGAGCCCCGACGGAACGCTGGTGACGGCCGCGATCCGCGACATCACGGCGCGCAGGAGGGCCGAGGCGATCCTGCAGGACACGGTCGGCGAGCTGAAGCGTTCGAACGAGGAGCTCGAGCAGTTCGCCTATATCGCGTCGCACGATCTGCAGGAGCCGCTGCGGATGGTGGCGAGCTACACGCAACTGCTCGCGAAGCGCTACAAGGGAAAGCTGGACGCGGACGCCGACGACTTCATCGCGTTCGCGGTCGATGGTGCGGAGCGCATGCAGCGACTGATCCGCGACCTGCTCGCGTTCTCGCGCGTCGGCTCGAAGGGCAAGGAGCTGACGATGATCTCCAGCGAAGACGCACTCGAGCAGGCGTTGCGCAACCTGCGTGGCGCGGTCGAGGATAGCGGGGCGACGATCCATCACGACGGGCTGCCGATGGCGCTCGCCGACGAGATGCAGTTGGTCCAGCTGTTCCAGAACCTGCTCGGCAATGCGATCAAGTACCACCGCGGCGAGACGCCGGTCCTGCACGTATCGGCCCGGTCGGACGGCGAGCGGTGGCTGTTCTCGGTGAGGGACAACGGGCTCGGCATCGAGGCGCAGCACTTCGAGCGGATCTTCGGCATGTTCCAGCGGCTGCACAAGCGCGAGGAATTCGAAGGGACGGGGATCGGCCTCGCGATCTGCAAGCGGATCGTCGAGCGGCACGGCGGCACGCTCACGGTGGAATCTCAGCCGGGAAGCGGATCGACCTTCACGTTCGGCCTCCACGCCGAATTGCAGACCTGACGAAACTGGTTCGGCGGCCGTCAAGGACGCCCTTTGCCCGAGCGAGCTAGCGACGGCCGGAAGCGATGAAGACCATGCAGGCAGTCGAGGTACGAAGCGTTCCCTTGCAGGTCCTGCTGGTGGAGGACAGCGCCGGTGATGTGCGGCTCACGCAGGAGGCGTTTCGGGATGCCAATTTGACGGTGGTGCTGAACGTCGCTTCGGACGGGGAGGAGGCGCTCGACTTCCTGCACCGGCGAAACGGCCACAAGGACGCGCTTCGGCCGGACCTGATCCTGCTCGACCTCAACCTTCCGCGGATGGACGGCCGCGAAGTCCTGGCGCACGTCAAGCAGGACGAGGACCTGATGACGATCCCGACGATCATCCTGACGACATCGGAGGCCGAGGCCGACATCGTGCGGAGCTATCAGCTGCAGGCCAATTGCTATCTGACGAAGCCGGTGCAGCTCGAGGCGTTCGACAGTCTCGTGCGGAGCATCAACGAGTTCTGGCTCATCAAGGCCCGATTGCCGGTCTTCACCGCGACATGAGCGGCAATGCCCTCAATGCATTGCTGATCGTCGAGGACAACCCCGGCGACGCTCGCTTGCTGCGGGAAATGTTCGACGAGCACGGTCCTCACAAGACGGTCCTGCAACTCGTGAGCACCATGGCAGAAGCCGAAGTGCACCTCGCGACGCAGCCTGTCGACATCATCGTGCTCGATCTCGGATTGCCCGATGCCGCGGGACTCGAGGCGGTCCGGCGCGCGCACGCCGCCGCGCCGCGGGCGCCGCTGGTCGTGCTGACCGGCCTCGACGACGGGTCGCTCGCCGCGCAGGCACTGCAGGAAGGGGCGCAGGACTATCTGATCAAGGGTCAGATCGAAACCCGCGGTCTGCTCCGGGCGCTGCGATATGCGATCGAGCGCAAAAGCATGGAAGAGGCGCTCTTCGTCGAGAAGGAGCGCGCCGAGGTCACGCTGAAGTCGATCGCCGATGCGGTGATCTGCACCGACGTCGCGGGCGGCATCACGTTCCTCAATCTCGCGGCCGAGGCGTTGACCGGCTGGTCGAGTCGTGAGGCGGTCGGGCAGCCGCTGGAGAGCGTGCTCCGGACCGTCGATGCGTCCATGAGTGCCACCCCGCGCGCGCCGGATGGCATGCGGCCCGAGGATGACGGGAGTCAGTCCGGGCATCCGGGCACGCTCCTCCACCGGCGTGACGGCTTCGAGATTCCGATCGAGGAATCGGTGGCGCAGATCCGCGACCGCGCCGGCAAGGCGACCGGCGCGGTGATCGTGTTTCGCGACGTCAGCAAGGCGCGGGCGATGCAGGTGCAGATCGCCCATTCCGCGCAACACGATTTCCTCACCGGCCTGCCGAACCGCATGCTGTTCAACGACCGGGTCGGCCAGGCGATCGCGTCGGCCGGGCGTCACGCGACGCGGGTGGCCGTGATGTTCCTCGACCTCGACGGCTTCAAGTACATCAACGATTCGCTGGGTCATGCGGTCGGCGACCAGCTCCTCCAGTCGATCGCGGGACGCCTCTTCGATTGCGTCCGCGCCACGGATACCGTCAGTCGCCAGGGTGGCGACGAATTCGTCGTCCTGCTCGCCGACGTCGGCGGTACCGATGCGGCCGCCGGCACGGCGGCGCGCATGCTGCGGGAAGTCGCGCGCGTGCACAGCGTGTCCGGTCACGACATCCACGTGACGACGAGCGTCGGGATCAGTCTCTATCCGGACGACGGGGTCGATGCCGAGACGCTGATCATGAACGCGGACACCGCGATGTACGCGGCGAAGGACCACGGGCGGGACAGTTTCCGTTTCTTCAAGCGAGCGATGAACGTGAGGGCGGTGGAGCGCCAGTCGATCGAAGAGAGCCTCCGCGGGGCGATGGAACGCAACGAGTTCGCGCTGCACTACCAGCCCAAGATCGATCTGGTGACCGGGGCGCTGACGGGTGTCGAGGCGCTGCTGCGCTGGAAGCACCCGACCCGCGGCAATGTTGCACCGGCCGAGTTCATTCCCGTCGCCGAGGACTGCGGCCTGATCGTCCCGATCGGCAACTGGGTCCTGCGCGAGGCGTGCCGGCAGGTCGTCGCCTGGGCGGCAGACGGGCTGCCGGTCGTCGGCGTGGCGGTCAACCTGTCCGCGGTCCAGTTTCGCAACGAGGCCTTTCTCGCCGACGTCTTCGCGGTCCTTGCCGAGACCGGGCTCGATCCTCGTCTGCTCGAATTCGAGCTGACCGAGAGCGTCTTTCTCAAGAACGCCGAGTCGACCGTCTCGATCCTCGACAACCTGCGCATGCGCGGCATCCGGATCGCGGTCGACGACTTCGGCACCGGCTATTCCAGCCTCAGCTACCTCCATCGTTTCCCGCTCGATGCGATGAAGATCGATCGCTCGTTCGTTCAGCGGATCTCGACGGTGCCGACCGCGACGAGCATCGTCAGGGCCATCATCAGCATGGGCTCGAGCCTGGGCCTGCGGGTCGTCGCCGAAGGGGTCGAGACCCCGGACCAGCTCGCCTTCCTGCGGTCGCACGGCTGCGACGAGGTACAGGGCTACCTGATCGGCCACCCGGTCGCGCACGAGCGCTTCGCCCGGATGCTGCGCGACGGACCCCCCACCCTGGCGGGCCTGATGCCTTCCGGCCACGACCTGTCGGCGCCTCGAGGCGCCGAGTATTCCCTGAGGTGAACTGACCGGCCGTCGGCTGTTCCCGGTTCGACCGCAGTCTGCGGTGCGGAACGGCCTATGCTGGACCCCGCGGTGCAGAAGCCGCATCTCTTCCGTCGGAAGGATTTATGAAAAAGCCAGCGATCGAGCGTTCGTCGTTGATCGCCAAGGCCCCTACCGGTATCCAGGGCCTCGACATCGCGTTGCAGGGCGGCATCCCGACGGGTCGTTGCACGTTGGTGATGGGCGCCCCGGGCGCGGGCAAGACCATCCTCAGTCTCCAGTCGCTGGCTCACGGCGCGCGCGAGCTGGGCGAGCCGGGGATCTTCGTCGCGTTCGAGGAAACCTCGGTCCGGATCGCTTCGAATGCGGCGCGCTTCGGGTGGGGCCTCGCGTCGATGATGCCGAAGAAATTGTTCGTGCTCGACGCACAACCGCATTTCGATCAGGTCAAGTCGGGCGATGCCGACCTGCGGGGACTGTTGGCGGTTCTCGACGCGAAGGTCGCGCAGATGGGCGCGCGCCGCATCGTGCTGGATGCGATCGACATCATGCTGTACCTCTTCGGGGATGCCGAGGCCGAACGCCGCGAGTTGTACCGCCTGCACGGATGGCTGGTCGATCGCGGGCTGACGGCGATGATCACCTGTCGGGCGGGTCGTTCGGACAGCTTGTCGCAGCCGTCCGACCATCTCGAATTCATGGTCGACTGTGCGATTTCGCTGAAGCATCGCTGGTCGGAAGGCGTATCGCAGCGCGGCCTGCGGGTCCTGAAGTATCGAGGTTCGAACTTCCACGAGAACGAGGCACCGTTCGTCATCGGGCGCACCGGCTTCGACGTGGCGACGCTGCACGACTCCGACAATCCGCGCGCGCCGGTGACGAACGAGCGCGTGTCGAGCGGCGTGTCGCGCCTCGACGACATGTTGTGCGGCGGCTACTTCCGCAGCGCGTCGATCCTCGTCACGGGGGCGCCGGGCACGGCCAAGACGACGCTGTGCGGTACGTTCGTGGAGGCAGCCTGCGAACGGGGCGAACGGTCGCTCATGATCAGCTTCGACTCCGACAGCGGCGAAGTCGTCCGCAACCTCTCGTCGGTCGGTATCCGCCTCGAGCGATTCTGGAAGAAGGGCAAGCGGTCGGGCCTGTTGCGGATGGTGTACGCGCGCTCGGTCCTCGGGAGCGCCGAAACGCAATTGATGCAGATCAAGCACATCGCGCGGGAACACCAGGCGCGTTGCGTGGTGATCGATCCGGTTTCCGTCTTCGCCACCGCGGGCAACACGGGGACCGGTGCGGGCGTTGCCGAGCGACTCATCGACTGGGCCAAGAGCGAGGGCTTGACCTTGCTGTGCACGAGCCTGATGGACGACTCCGCGCCGGGCAGTGAACACACGCCGCTGCAGATCTCGACGATCGCCGACACCTGGATCCACCTCAACAACCAGCCGCGCGGCGCCGAGCGCAACCGCGGCATCTCGATCCTCAAGTCGCGCGGCACCGCCCACTCGAACCAGGTTCGCGAACTGATCCTGAGCAACAAGGGCGTGACGCTCGCCGACGCCTATTCGGCGGGTGGCGAGGTCCTGATGGGCACGTTGCGCTGGGAGCGGGAGCAGGTCGAGAAGGCCTCGGCCATCGAGGCCGAACAGGCGGAACATCTGGGCCGAGGCTTCCACCTCGTCGCGCGCGA
>CAXTPX010000083.1:0-8810 GCA_964246005.1 uncultured Burkholderiaceae bacterium
GATCATCAGCAGCGCCAACGCGGTGCCGGTCCGCCGCGCGCGTCCCCATTCGCGCGCCAGCGAGTCGTCGAGGCGCCTTCGGTTGGCCACGCCGGTCAGCGGATCGATGGTGGCGATGCGACGCAACTCGTCGCCCATGCCCTTCAGCCGCAGCTGCGTCCTGGCGCGGGCGAGCACGATCGCCGCGTCGACGGGCTTCGTCAGGAAGTCCGCGGCACCGATCTCGAAACCCGCGACCTCGAACGCCGCCTCGCCGTGGCTCGTGACGAAGATCACCGGGATGTCCGCCAGCAGGGAGTCGGCCTTCAACAGTTCGCAGACTTCGAAGCCGCTCATCCCCGGCATCTCCGCGTCCAGCAGGATCAGATCGGGCGGCGCCTCGCGCGTGAGGAGCAGCGCCGCTTCGCCACTGGTGGCGAAGCGCAATGCCCCCAGCCCGGCGAGGATGCGACCGAGGACATGGATCTGCGCCGGGTCGTCATCGACCAGCAGGATGCTCTGTGACATGAGGAGCCCGGTTGGGTGGACCGGCGAAGTGTCGGGTCCACTGGAGCGATATCGGCGCGCTCGGTGGTTTCATGAGCACAGCCGGGAAATTCGACCGAGCGGGCGCCGGCGAAAGGACCTATGGGATGTCGGGGGGCACTGCCCCGGCGCACGATCGGCTTACGTGCGGCACATGTTCGAGATACGCTCGCACGGCCGGTCGGCATTCGACACGATTTGCGAGGAAACACCGATGCACAGTTATACGCTCGAGGCCTTCGGCCTGCCGCTCGTCGAGCGCTGGCACGAGGTCCCCACGCCGCGGGATCACGAGGTCCTGGTCGCGGTCGGCAGTTGCGGCGTCTGTCACAGCGACGTGCACCTGGCCGACGGCTTCTTCGACCTCGGCAACGGCAACCGGATCGGCCTCGCGGCGAGCGTCGCGCCGCCCCGGACGCTGGGCCACGAGATCGCGGGCACCGTCGTCGCGGTCGGGTCGCAGGTCGAGTCGGTCGCCGTCGGCGACCGGCGGGTCGTCTATCCGTGGATCGGCTGCGGTCACTGCGCGACCTGCGAGGCCGGCGAAGAACACCTGTGCAATGCCCCGCGCGCGATCGGCATCCACGTCGACGGCGGCTTCAGCGACCACGTGCTCGTGCCGCATGAGCGATACCTGTTCGCGTACGCACCGCTGTCCGAAGAACAGGCCTGTACCTATGCGTGTTCGGGACTGACCGCGTTCAGTGCATTGAGGAAAATCGCGGACCGCTTTTCACGCGACGATGGACGGAGGCTGCTGATCATCGGTGCCGGCGGCGTGGGGCTGTCGGGGATCCGGATGGCCGCGCGGCTCGGGCTGCCGGCACCGATCGTGGCCGAGGTCGATCGCGGCAAGTGGGACATGGCGCGCGACGCCGGCGCGGCGGACGTGATCGACCCGAAGGCGGACGGCGCCGCCCGGGCGCTGATCAAGGCGACCGGCGGCGGCGTCATCGCGGCGATCGACTTCGTCGGTGCCGGCGAAACGTTCGCGTTCGGTTTCGGCGCGTTGCGAAAAGGAGGTACGCTGGTCGTGGTCGGCCTGTTCGGCGGTGCGACGGCCCTCGCGCCCGCGATGATCTCGATGAAGGCAGCGCGCATCGTCGGCTCGTACGTGGGATCGCCTGCCGAGATGCGGGAACTGATGGAAATGGCACGCACCGCGTCGTTCCCAGAGCTGCCGCTCGCCCCCGTGCCGCTCAGCGCGGCGAACTCGACGCTCGAAGCGTTGAAGGGCGGTCGCGTGAAGGGGCGCGCCGTCCTGAAGCCGTGACATCCGATCGACCGATCCATTGGAGGAAGCACCATGCCCGATACCGCCGCCCAGCCAGCCGCAGCCACGCGCTACGAAGACCTGTCGCTCTACATCGACGGCCAGTTCGTCAAGGGTGACGGCCGCCGTGAACAGGATGTGTTCGACCCGGCCACCGACGCCGTCATCGGCAGGCTGCCGCACGCGACCTCCGACGACCTCGACCGCGCGCTGACCAGCGCCGCGCGGGCGTTCGAGACGTGGAAGAAGACGTCGCCGATGGAGCGCAGCAAGATCCTTCGCAAGGTCGCGGACCTCGCGCGCGAACGCGCGCAGGCGATCGGCGCGAACATGACGCTCGACCAGGGCAAGCCGATCGCCGAGGCGGTCGGTGAAGTGCTGATGTGCGCCGAGCACGCCGACTGGCACGCCGAGGAATGCCGCCGCATCTACGGCCGCGTGATCCCGCCGCGCGTCGAGGGCGTGCGACAACTCGTGCTGCGCGAACCGATCGGCGTCTGCGCCGCCTTCACCCCGTGGAACTTCCCGTTCAACCAGGCGATCCGCAAGGTCGTCGCGGCGCTCGGCGCCGGCTGCACGATGGTGCTGAAGGGGCCCGAGGACGCGCCGTCCGGTGTCGTCGCCCTCGCCCGCCTGTTCCACGACGCGGGCCTGCCGGCCGGTTGCCTCAACATCGTGTGGGGCGTGCCGCACGAGGTCTCGACGCACCTGATCAACTCGCCGATCGTGCGCAAGGTCTCGTTCACGGGCTCGGTCGCGGTCGGCAAGCAGCTCGCGGCGATGGCGGGCGGCCTGATGAAGCGGTGCACGATGGAACTCGGCGGTCATGCGCCGGTGATCGTGTGCGACGACGCCGACGTCGAGCGGGCCGCCGATATCCTGGTCGGCTTCAAGTTCCGCAACGCCGGGCAGGTGTGCATCTCGCCGACGCGCTTCTACGTGCAGGAAGGCGCGTACGACCGCTTCGTCGGACGCTTCGTCGAGAAGACCAAGGCGATCAAGGTCGGCCCCGGCAGCGACCCGGCCAATCGCATGGGGCCGCTCGCGCAGAAGAGACGCATCTCGCCGTTCAACGGCTTCATCGAGGACGCGCATCAGCGCGGCGCCAGCATCCTCGCCGGCGGCGCCACGATGGAAGGCGCGGGCAGCTTCTACTCGCCGACCGTGCTCGCCGACCTGCCCGACGACAGCCGGATGATGAACGAGGAGCCGTTCGGCCCCGTCGCCGGCATGGTCCGCTTCAAGACCATCGACGACGTGTTGAAGCGCGCCAACGCGTTGCCGTTCGGTCTCGCCGCCTACGCATTCACCGGCTCGACGAAGAACGCGACGGCGATCAGCAACGGACTCGAGGCCGGCATGGTGTCGATCAACCACATCGGTCTCGCCCTCGCCGAGACGCCGTTCGGCGGGATCAAGGACAGCGGCTACGGCAGCGAAGGCGGCACCGAGACGTTCGATGGTTACCTCACGACGAAATTCGTGACGCAATTGAACTGAAGGTGGTTCAGGATTGCCTTGTGAACAGGATGTCGACGAACGACACTGGGTTCCTGCCCGCGCGGGAACGACGGGCAAGGAGCACTTCCCTGCTCGTCGTCCCGGCGAAGCACTGTGGGTACGTGACACTTTCATCCGCAACAACATGCCGCTGATGCGTACGTTCGTTTGCCTCTTCGTGATCGGCTCGTGCTGCATCACCCCCGCCCGGGCAGGGCTCGGCGAAGCGGTCGCATCGGTCGACCACGATCGGCAGATGCTGCGCGGCGCATCGATCAAGAAGGAGTCGATGCCGTCGTACGACCGGCACGAGATGCAGACGGCCGACGGCACGACGGTCCGCGAGTTCTCGACACGGAACGCGACGGGAGCCGGCGGCGCGGTGTTCGCGTTCGACTTCGCCGGCCCCGCGTTGCCGGACCTGAAAGTTCTCCTGGCCGATCACTACGACGATTACGTCGCCGCGGCCAAGGTCCGCCGCGGCAACCACCACGTGCTGTCGTTCTCGAGCGGCGGCGTCGTGTTCACGATCAATCGACTGCAGCGCGGTTTCCAGGGTCAGGCCCACGTACCGTCGCTGCTGCCCCCGGGCGTCGGCCCGGAAGACCTTCGCTGACGCCGGACGGACATGACGAACAAGTGGCTTGCGGTCGGGATGCTGTGCATCGCGTTGCTGCACGGATGCGGCGGGAGTGGCGGCGGTGACGGTGGTTCGAGCAGCACGACCACGACGCCGACCACGCCGACCACACCGGTCGCGCAAGCCAACACGCTCGCGTTGACGGTCGACGCCGGTCCCGCCGAACTGCAGAGCGCCGGGTTGGCGACCGTCAACACGCTGTACGCGTCGGTGACGATCTGCACGCCGGGCAGCACGACGGCCTGCAGCACGATCGATCACCTGCTCGTCGACACCGGGTCGGTCGGCATCCGCATCATCGCGTCGACGCTCGGTGCCGCGGTGCCGACGCCGGCCTCGGATCCGGCCACTGGCGGTGCGCTGCGCGAGTGCGCGCAGTTCGCGGACGGTTACTCGTACGGTTCGGTCGCGACGGCCGACGTGCAGCTCGGCGGGCGAACGCTGGCGGCGTTGCCGATCCAGTTGATCGGCGATGCCGCAGCGGGGACGGCGCCCGCCAGCTGCGTGTCCGGACCGGCCGAGAACACGGTCGCCACGTTCGGATCGAACGGCGTCATCGGCGTCGGCAACTTCGCGCAGGACTGCGGCACGGGCTGCGTGTCGTCGGCGATCAGCGGGCTGTACTACGCCTGCCCGACCCGCAACGGCGTCACGACGTGCGCATCGACGACCGTCGCCGTCGCGAACCAGGTGCAGAACCCGGTCTCGAAGCTGGCGACCGACAACAACGGCGTGACGATCCAGTTGCCGTCGATCCCGTCGGCGGGCGCAGTCAGCACCAGCGGTTCGCTCTACTTCGGCGTGAACACGCAGGCCGACAACGCCCTCGGATCGGCGCGCATCTTCACGCTGACGAACACCGGCACGCTGACCGTGACCTACGGCGGGACGGCGCGCAGCGGCAGCTTCATCGACTCGGGGTCCAACGGCAACTTCTTCAACGATCGCTCGATCGCGCTTTGCTCGGACGGCTCCTTCTACTGCGCCGCTACGAGCAGCGGTGCGCCGACCACGCTGACCGAGAGCGCGATCGTGACCGGCACGAACAACGTGGCGGCGACGGTCAGCTTCGTCGTCGGCAACGCGAGCCAGTACTTCAGTACCGATCTGACGGTGTTGCCGGGCCTCGCGGGGCCCGCCTCTGGCCTGCAGGGAACCGCGCAGTCGGCGTTCGACTTCGGGCTGCCGTTCTTCTACGGGCGGACGGTCTACGTGGTGATCGAGGGGAACGCGGTGAACGGGGCGGTCGGGCCGGCCGTGGCGTTCTGACGGCGTGATCGTCCGGATTCAGGCCGGCAGCCGCAGTGCCTCGACCACGAGCGACACCGCGGGCGATGCGCTGCGGGTCGCGTAATAAAGGTGATACCCGGGATAGACGACGGCCCACTCCTCCAGCAACGCGATGAGCTTCCCCCGGGCGACCTGTTCGGCCACGACGTCGGCCGGCACCCAGGCCAGTCCGAGTCCCGCCAGCGCGGTAGCGACGACGAGGTCGGTCGCGTTCACGACGATCCTGCCGGTCGCCTGCGTGGTCACCGTCCTGCCGCGACGCCTGAACTCCCACGCGAGCAAGCCGCCATGGGTCGGCAGACGCAAGCCGATGCAGGCGTGTTTCGCGAGATCTGCCGGACTCCGCGGCGGTGAATGCCCTTCGAGGTAACGCGGGGAGGCGACCAGCGCCATCCGCAGATCCGGCGCGATCCGCACGGCGATCATGTCGCGGGCGACGTCGGCACCGAGCCGCACGCCGATGTCGAAGCGTTCGGCGACGATGTCGGTGAAGCGGTTCGCGCTTTCGACCTCGATGCGGATGTCGGGATAGCGGGGAAGCGAGCGCAGCAGCTTCGGCCACACCACCGACTTCGCGGCATGCTCCGACGCGGTGATGCGGACCTTGCCCGCCGGCTTGCCGCGCATCTCGCCCAAGACCTCGAGTTCGGCCTCGATGTCGGCGAAGCGCTGTTCGACGACGCGGTAGAGCCGTTCCCCCGCCTCGGTGGTCGAGACGCTCCGCGTCGTGCGGTTCAGCAGCTTCATTTCGAGCCGGCTCTCCAGCGCGCGGACCGTCTGGCTCAGCGCCGACTGCGAGACCCCCTGGCGCGCGGCGGCACGGGTGAAGCTGCCTTCGCGCACGACCGAAGCGAACGCGGCAAGATCGTCGAAGCGTGCCATTGATTAGCCAGCCTTCTGAGTCCATGTCGATCCAGCAGTCTAGTCATCGTGCACGCGACTGCCTAGAGTTCGTTCCAACACTTCGACGAGGGAAGGAAGCGACATGGATCAGCGTCGACCCGGCAAGAGCGGCCTCACGGTTTTCGCGCTCGGTTCGGGCATCCTGTGGCTGAGCCACAGGTACGGGCCGGCCACCGACAGGGCCGAGTCATGCGGACCGTTCGTGAACGAACACGTGGTCGGCGAGGCGCTCGCCCGATCCGCGATCAGGGGGTCATCGCCACGCGATTCGGCCTCCGCGGTCACGCCCGCGCGGAAGCCGCGGATCGTGCCGATCGCCGTGATCGGAACGTCATCGCCATGAACCTTCGTTCGAAGCGAGACGGTTCGACGACCGAGGTGATCGTCGTGATCGGCGCAGGATCGATCGGCCAGGCGATCGCGAGGCGCGTCAGCGCCGGCAAGCACGTCCTGTTGGCCGACCTGCGCCTGGCGACCGCCGATGCGGCCGCCGGGGTCCTGAACGACGCAGGCTTTTCCGTCAGCACCACGACCGTCGACGTGTCGTCTCGCGTATCCGTTCATTCACTGGTCGAGACGGCCACCGCCCTCGGCGACGTCTTCGGCGTCATCCACGCCGCCGGCGTCTCCCCGACCCAGGCGGCGCCCGCGACGATCCTGGCCGTCGACCTCCTCGGAACGGCGCTGGTCCTAGAAGCGTTCGGCGAGGTCATCGCGTTCGGCGGGTCGGCGGTCGTCATCGCGTCGCAATCGGGTCACCGTCTGCCGGCGCTGACCGCCGAAGAGGACAAGGCGTTGGCAACGACCCCCGCCGATGCGCTGCTGACACTGCCGATGCTGCAGCCCGACCGGATCACGGATCCGCTGCACGCCTATCAGGTCTCGAAGCGGGCGAACTCGTTGCGCGTCATGGCCGAGGCGGTGCGCTGGGGGAAGCGCGGCGCGCGCGTCAACACGATCAGCCCCGGCATCATCATGACGCCGCTCGCGAACGACGAGCTCGCCGGACCGCGCGGAGACGGCTATCGCCGGATGATCGCGCTCTGCGCCGCCGGCCGTGCCGGCACGCCGGACGAGGTGGGCACCGTCGGCGCATTGCTGATGAGCCCGCAAGGCGCGTTCATCACCGGCAGCGACATCCTGATGGAGGGCGGCGTGACGGCCGCCTATCGATTCGGAGAACTGGGGCCGTCGTGACCCGGAGTGACGACTCCCGATCGACCTGCAGAAAATACCTGGAACCGTTGTCCCGCGAAAGCAGGAACGACGGGCAGGTCATGCCTACACGACCCCGCCCGTTGTTATGATTCGCTGGACCACGCGATCGTTGTCATGTTAACGATCGCCGCACCCGCCTTCCACGGATTACCCGCATGCTGATCGGCATCGTTCGTGTCGCCCTGCAGCGTCCCTACACGTTCGTCGTGTTGGCGCTGCTGCTGTTGATCGTCGGCCCGCTGGCCGCGATGCGCACGCCGACCGACATCTTTCCGGACATCCGCATCCCGGTCATCGCGGTGGCCTGGCAGTACACCGGCCTCCCGCCCGAACAGTTCGCCGGCCGGGTCCTCACGCTGTACCAGCGCAGCCTGACGACCACCGTCAACGACATCGAGCACATCGAGGCCAACTCGTACGCCGGCGTGGGGATCGTCAAGATCTTCTTCCAGCCGGGCGTCAACGTCTCGGTCGCGAACGCGCAGGTCACCGCGATCTCGCAGGCCGTCCTGAAGCAGATGCCGCCCGGCATCACGCCGCCGCTGGTGCTCAACTTCAATGCGTCGACGGTGCCGATCCTCCAGCTCGCGCTGTCGGGCAAGGGCTTGTCTGAGCAGAACCTGTTCGACCTTGCGGTCAATTCGCTGCGGCCGCCGCTCGTCACGGTCGCCGGCGCCGCCATCCCGTTCCCGTACGGCGGCAAGCAGCGTCTCGTGCAGATCGATCTCGACGCGTCGGCGATGCAGGCACGCGGGCTGTCGGCGCAGGACGTCAGCAACGCGCTGGCCGCGCAGAACCTGATCGTGCCGGTCGGCACGCAGAAGATCGGCAGCCTCGAGTACACGCTGCAGCTCAACAGCGCGCCGTCGGTGATCGCGGAGCTCGGCAACCTGCCGATCAAGGTCGTCAATGGAAGCACCGTCTACATCCGCGACGTGGCCAACGTGCACGACGGCAACGCGCCGCAGACCAACATCGTCCACGTCGATGGCGGCCGCTCGGTGCTGATGTCGGTACTGAAGAACGGCTCGACGTCGACGCTCGCGATCGTCGACGGCATCCGCCGCAAGATCGACGAAACGCGCGGCTCGCTGCCGGACAACCTCGTCGTGACGCCGATCAACGACCAGTCGATCTTCGTGCGGGCGGCCATCAAGGGCGTCGCGGTCGAGGGCGCGATCGCGGCGGCGCTGACGAGCGTGATGATCCTGCTTTTCCTAGGCAGCTGGCGCTCGACCCTGATCATCGCTGTGTCGATCCCGCTGTCGATCCTGGGCTCGCTGATCGCACTGTCGGCGATCGGCGAGACGCTCAACATCATGACGCTCGGTGGACTCGCGCTCGCGGTCGGCATCCTGGTCGACGACGCGACGGTGACGATCGAGAACATCAACTGGCACCTCGAGCACGGCAAGGACGTCGAGACGTCGATCATGGACGGCGCGCGCCAGATCGTGACGC
>CAXTPX010000084.1:0-8775 GCA_964246005.1 uncultured Burkholderiaceae bacterium
ACGGCATTGTCGAAGCGCGTGACGTTGCCGACCGCGAAGTTCTGTGCGCCGCCGACGAGACCACCGCCCATCGGGTCGACCGCGGTCCACAACACGTAGAACGGCGGGTAGGCCCGGCCGATGCCGCCTTCGCCGAACGTCGTGCTGGCGAGTCCCACCGTGGCCGTCCGGCTGAACAGGCGACTGCCGGTCGACGAAGTCGGCGAAGTCGGCGTGGTCGGCGTGATGTTGCCCTGCGTGACGGCGTTGTCGCTGAGGTCGAAGCCCTGCTCGAAGTTGAACGAAGCCTTCAGGCCGTTGCCGAGATCCTCGACGCCGCGCAAGCCCCAGCGCGTTCCGGACTCGCCGCCGCTGCCGACCGACTTGAGCGTCCCGATCGACGTGTGGTCCACGCGGAAATCACCGTCGGCGATGCCGTAGAGCGTGACCGTCGTCTGTGCGTGCGCCGCGCTCGCGAGCAGCGCACCGATCGACGCGGCCAGAAATTTCTTCTTCACTTGCTTCCTTTCGTTTGATTCCATCGTCGGAGCCGGCGGCGCAGGCCTGCATGGTTCGCAGGGGGGGCGGCTCGATGGAGAGCGGAGACGCTCAGTTTCCCACGCGCGCCTCGAGAACCCCAGCGTCGCCAACCCCACGTTGTAAATCGGCGACTTTTATTTTTGCGGTCATGGGGCGAAGCGGGCCCCGGCGAACAGCCGCGATGATGGGGATGCGACGTGACAGGACCGTGACCCGCATCTCTCAGCGTCGAACCCAAGTTCCCTCGACGGCGCCCCGTCGCGCGGCCTGCAGCTTCGGCCCGATGAGGCGAGGGTCGTGCGCGACCTCGCTCGCGATCGCCCCGGCGTCGACCGCGACGGCGGCGTCGAGCGCCCTGGCTGCGGACTCGATCAATACGGAGCGCGCTTCGGCGTCGTCGACGGTGTGCCCGATCGCCTCGACGGCCTGCAGGAAGCGCACGCCGCGACGGTACGCGTCGCTTCGCTCCATCACGTCGACCAGTTGCGTCGCTGCCGATGACGCGGCGGTTGTCGCCGACGCAGCGATCAGCGCATCACGATCCCGATGGACGACGACCGCCAGCTCGCGTGCGGCGCGGGGAACCGCGAGGCGCTTGCATAGTGCTTCGACGGGACGAGCGGACGAGGCGGGCGCGATGCGATGGAGCAGGACCGCGAAGCGGATCTCGAGCGCGCTGCCTGCCGCGGCAGCACGGTCGACGAAGCGCAGCGTGTCCGCACCGGCCCCATCGATGCCGGACAGTGCGTCGACTTCGGGCAGGACGCGCGCGAGCGCACCCGTCTCGTGCAGCACGTCGATCATGCGCGACGGCCGGCGTTCCATCAGTCCACGCGCGAGCTCCTGCCACACCCGCTCCGGAACCAGCGCGTCGATCTCGCCGGCTCGCGTCATGCCGCGCATCAGGTCGAGCGTTTCCGGCGCGATCACGAAGTCGACGAAGCGCGCGGCGAAGCGCGCGACGCGCAGCAGGCGGACCGGGTCTTCGGCGAACGCGGGGCCGACGTGGCGGAACACGCGGTTCGCCAGGTCGCCGCGGCCGTCGAACGGGTCGATCAGCGTGCCGGTCGTCTCGTCTTCGGCGATCGCGTTGACCGTGAGGTCGCGCCGTTCGAGATCCGCTTCGAGCGTGACCGACGGATCGGCATGGAACACGAAGCCGGCATAGCCAGGCGCGACTTTGCGCTCGGTGCGAGCGAGTGCATACTCTTCGTGCGTCTCGGGATGCAGGAATACCGGAAAGTCGCGACCCACGGGCTGGAAGCCGGCCGCCAGCATCTCGTCGACGGTGGCGCCGATGACGACGTGATCGCGATCGACGACCGGCAGTCCGAGCAGGCGGTCGC
This sequence comes from uncultured Burkholderiaceae bacterium, assembly GCA_964246005.1. Taxonomy (GTDB): domain Bacteria; phylum Pseudomonadota; class Gammaproteobacteria; order Burkholderiales; family Burkholderiaceae_D; genus CAHJXF01. Next base: position 1,866 of record CAXTPX010000084.1, read on the forward strand.
GGACCGCGCCACCGACGACGTAGCTCTTCAAGCGCGACGACGGTACGGCTCGTCGGCCTCGAGGAACTGCGTTTCGGCACGCGCTGCCGCGCACCACGCCTGCATGCCGTCGAGCGCGAGCACGCGAAGGCGGTAGCCCTCTGCCACGTCGGGCAGCGGCACGGCGTAGGTCGTCAGACGCGACACGACCGGCGCGAAGAACGCGTCGGCGATCGAGAAGCGGCCGAACAGCATCGGGCCGCCGGAGCGTTCGAGACATTCGCTCCAGAGGGCGGTGATGCGATCGATGTCGTCCTGGACCTGCACGTTCCAGCCGTGGCCGGCGAGGCCGGCCGAGATGTTCATCGGCATCGCCGTCCGCAACGCCTGGAAGCCCGAATGCATCTCGGCGCAGATCGACCGAGCGCGCGCGCGAAGAACGCGTTCGGCGGGCCACAGCATCCGGTCGGGAAAGCGCTCTGCGACGTACTCCGCGATCGCGAGCGTGTCCCAGACGTGCAGCGGTTCCTGCCCGTCCTCTTCGTCGATCAGCACGGGCACCCGACCGGCCGGCGTGTGACGACCGATCTCCGCGTGGAACGCCGGCGTGAACAGCGACAGCACGATCTCTTCGAACCGGATGTTCGCCTCGGTCAGCGTCAACCAGGCACGCAACGACCAGGACGAGTAGTTCTTGTTGCCGATGACGAGCTTCAGCATGGGAGAGGCCCGATCGTGGATCAGGGACGGTCGACGTGTCGCAGGTGGCCGAGCTGCGCGCGACGGTTCCGGTTGGCGAGGTAGATCGAGGCTTCCTGTTCGAGCGGTGTCGGTACGACGTCCAGATCGATCAGCCCCGGGAACGCGCCGGTCGCCACGCTCGGAACCCGCATCGAATCGACGTTGTCGCGCGACATGAGGGTCGGTCCGGGAGCGAACTCGAGGAACGCGGCCTGCAGCCGGCCCAGCGCGGCGGGCAATGGAATGATCGGGCGCGGCCGGCCGTTGCCGCCGGCGCGGTAGCTGCCCGCGATCCGCACGAGCTCGGCCAGCGTGTAGACCCGCGGTCCGGTGAGCTCGTAGGTCCGCGAGTACGACTCGGCGTCGTCGAGCGCATTGACGAACGCGGCCGCGACGTCGCCGACCGAGACCGGCTGGAAGCGGGCGTCGGCGCTGCCGAGCGGCATCACCGGCAACCAGCGCTGCATCGTCGCGAACAGGTTGAGGAAGTGGTCGTCGCGACCGAACACCACCGAAGGGCGGAACACGGTGACGGCCAGCGGCGGGTGGCCTGCGTCGCCGACGGTGCCGGCCTCCTCGACGACCGACTCGCCGGCCGCCTTCGACCGCAGATACATCGACGGGCCGCTCGCATCGGCGCCGAGCGCGCTCATGTGCAGGAGGCGCGGTACCGACGCGGCCCGACAGGCCGCGACGATGCGGCGCGGCAGGTCGACGTGCGCAGCCTCGAACGCCTTGCCGTACGGCCGCCCGACGTCGCCGTGCAGGATGCCGACGAGGTTGACGACGGCGTCCTTGCCGGCCATCAAGCGGGCCAGCACCGCATCGTCCCCGACATCGGCCGGAACCACTTCGACCGTGGGCAACAGGATCAGGCGCTTGCCCGCTTCGCGCCGCCGCGTGGGCACCGTCACGTTGCGGCCGTCGCCGGCGAGCGCCGCGACCAGGTGGCCGCCGATGAAGCCGGTCCCCCCGATGACGAGAATGTTCTGATGCCGCATGGATTGCTTCGGTGGAGGGTTTGCGCGACTCGCGGGCCGCGACGGACTGCGGCCGAACATCTTAGATCAACCGTTCGTCACGGCAGCTCGCTCGGCGAATAGCCCCGCTGCGCGATGAAGCCCATCCTCGCCTTCAACGATTGCGGCGTCCCGGTGATCAGCACTGCGTAATAGGTTGCGTTGCTCATCACCTTCTTCACGTAGTCGCGCGTCTCGCTGAACGGGATCGTCTCTGCGAAGATCGCGCCTTCGACCGGCTTCGTCAGCGTCGCGCGCCACGCGCGCGGCCGTCCCGGGCCGGCGTTGTAGGCCGCCGTCGCGAGGACCGGCAGGTTGTCGAGATCGTCCAGGACCATCCGCATGTAGCTCGTGCCCAGCGTGAGGTTCGTGTCGAGGTCGTTGACGCCGTCGGGGCGATAGCTGTCGAGGCCGATCTTCTTCGCGACATAGCGGGCCGTGGCCGGCATCAGTTGCATCAGCCCGGTCGCACCGACCGACGACCGGGCGACCTGCACGAAGCGCGACTCCTGCCGGATCAGTCCGTAGACCCATTCGAGATCGAGCCCGGTCGCCGTGGCCTTCTCCTGCATCTGCGGCTTGAACGGCATCAGGAAGCGGAACGCGAAGTCGTGTTCGTTGCGCGTCCGGTCGGCCGTGTTGACGGCGCGATCGAGCAGTTGCTGACGGCTCGCGAATTCGGCCGACGCGAGCAGCTCGCGGTCGCTCATGCCGCGCAGCGTGAAGTTCCATTCCAGGTTGCCTTCGCGGCGCTGGTCCAGCCTATAGAAGTACAGCGCGCGCTGGAAGCCCGGCAGCGCCCTGACCGCCGCCACTTCGGCTTCGCTGGCCGGCTGCGCCCGCGTCGGCAGCGTGATCTTCTGGCCGAGCTCCTCGGTCGACAGCTGCCCGTAGAAACCGAACTGATCGGACACCGGCCGGAACTGCGCCAGGGCGGCGTCGTTCTTCTTCTGCGCCTTGTAAGCCCGACCGAGCCAGTACGCCCAGGTCCCGTCCGCAGCCTGCGGCCGGCGCATCTCCGGCGGCATCTTCTCGATCAACGCCTCCACCAGCTTCCAGTCCTCGGCGCGGAGCGCCCCGCGCACCTGCCAGCCGAGCACGTCCTCCGACAAGCCTTCAGCTGCGAGCGACTTCTTCGACCATTCGTTGGCGTCCGGCATCTGCTTCTTCGCGGCCGCGGCGGCGAGCTGCGCATGCAGGGTGGCCAGTTCGGGCGACGTGAGGAAATCGCTCGGCGGTCGCGGCAGGCCGCCGATGCCGACAGTGGGATCGGCGCGGACGATGCGCGTGTAAGCGATCAGCGCGAGTTCCCGCTTCCAGCGTGCCCCACCGGCCTCGCCGCTCTCGCCGCCCCGCGCGAGCCACGGCGCCGGCTTGTCGAGCACCGCGTCGAGCTGCTTGGCGAACCGCACGCCGTCGCCGCCCCGTTCGGCTTCGCTGAGGAGCAGCGCGTAGCGCCGCGCGGCGGTCGCGTTGTTGGCATCCGACGCGAGCCGGATCCAGCCCCAGATCTCCTGCGACGTGACGCGCTTCTCGGCGACCAGCACCCGTGCCAGCGTCGCGCAGGCGCCGGTCTCGCTCGCGTAGTCCTTCGGTTGCGCGATCGCGAGCCGCGACAGCCGCACCAGTTCGGCGGTCGACGTCGATTCGGCACCGGGTTCGACCTCGGTCGCCGAGGCGTCCGCGCCGACTGCCGTGCCGCGGATCTGGCGAAGGGCGCGCGCGGTCAGGTTGAAGCACGTCACCTGCGCGTCGTCGTTCAGCGCGAATCGCGGCATCTCGGCTTCGAAGGTCGCCCATTCGCCACGCTTGCCGAGCGCGAGCAGCCAGTCGCGCCGCGCGAGATCGGCGACGACACTGCCGGCGTTGCGCGCGATGAAGCGCCGGATGGCTTCGTCGGGCGGCGCGTCGGTCAGCGCGTCGCCGTAGTCGCGGATCTGACGCGTGAGTGCCCAGTAGTCGAGATACGCCGCGAGCGGATAGCGCGGGTCGAGCGTCGTGACGCGCTGCGAAAGGAAGCCCGCCTTGGCAAGGTCGCCTCCCCGAAACGCATCGCGCGCGGCGAGGAACGCGTCGTCGGCGTTGTCGATCCGCGCTGCCGACTGGAGCGGGTCGGCCGGACGCGGCGGCTTAGCGGCGTGCGCGCCGCCGCCGAGCGCCGCCGCGAGCAGGGCGACCCGCGAGGCCTGGCGGAAATGGCGGAAGGTGACCAAGCCGGAGCGAGGCGATGAAGGCATCGTGGCTTAACGCACGAGAGCGATGCGGGAGGACAGGAGCGCAAGCTTCGGCGAGAGGTCGCCGTGCTCATGACGCATCGTGCGACTTAGCATAGCATTGGCGAATGACCGTCTCGACGACGCAGGACCCGGACTTCGACGGCTCGGCACAGCTTGCCGGCGAAGCGTCGGACGAACGGTCCGAGCCCACCACGATCCGCTCGCGCGACGCGGAGCGAAAGCGCCTGCTGCAACTGCGCGACGAGTTGCCGGACGTGGTGCGGGCCGACCTCGATCGACGCATCGTCGATCATCTGCGGCCGCTTGTGCGCGAGATGCTGCGCGGCAGCCAGCCGCCGTGGAAGATCGGCGGGTACTGGCCGATCCGCAACGAGCCCGACATCCGTGCGCTGTTCCACGAGCTGACGAAGGGCGGGCATCGCATCGGGTTGCCGCTGGTCGACCGCGTGCAACGGCCATTGACGTTCGTCCACTGGAAGCCGCAGTCGGCGATGGCGCCGGGCTTCCTCGGCGTGCCGGTGCCGACGTCGGGCAACGCGGTCTACGTGGAGCTGCTGCTCGTCCCGTGTCTCGGCTTCTCGGCGGGGCCGGACGGCGTGCTGCATCGACTCGGGTACGGGGGCGGCTATTACGATCGCACGCTCGCCGCGCGCCGCTGCAAGACGATCGGGATCGCGTACGAGGCGATGCGCAGCGAGCATTTCGAGGCCGGCCCGCACGACGTGCCGCTCGACTTCGTGGTCACCGAGACCTGCGTCCGCTAGGACCGGAATAGCTCATCGCGCGACCCCCGGAACGGACCGCTCGCGCCACCATGCTTCCGCCGCGGCGATCGGCATCGGCCGGCCGGTGAAGTAACCCTGGATGACGTCGCAGCCGAGTTCCTTCAGCAGCTCCAGCGTCGCTGCGTCCTCGACCCCTTCGGCCACCGTCTGCAGGTCGAAGTTGTGCGCGATGTCGATGATCGAACGAACGATGCGAAGGTCGTCGTCGCGCTGCGGGTTGATCGAGCCGTCGGGCAGCACGCTGACGTTGCGAACGAAGAACTGGTCGATCTTCAGTTCGTCGAGCGGCATGCGGCGCAAGTACGCGAACGACGAATAGCCGGTGCCGAAGTCGTCGAGCGACAGGTGTGTCCCGATGCGCTTCAACTGATGAAGGATGCCGATCGATCGCTCGACGTCGTGCATCAACGTGTTCTCGGTGACCTCGAGCGTGAGGCGGGTCGGCGGGACGTCCCAAAGCTCGAGCGCCTGCGTGACCGTCTGCGGCAGGTTGACGTCGGTCAGCATCGACGCGGATACGTTGACGGCGATCCGCATCGCGAACCCGCGCTGCGCGAACAGCGCCGACTGGCGCAGCACCGTGTTGAGCACGAAGCGCGTCAGCTCCGGCATCATCCCGTGCGCTTCGGCGAGTTCGACCGTCGCGATCGGCGACACCGGGGCCAGTCCTTCCTCGCGCGGCCAGCGGATCAGCGCTTCGGCGGCATCGAAGAGGCCGGTACGAAGGTCGAGCTGCGGTTGCAGCCAGACCTGGAGCTGATTGCCTTTCAACGCCGCCTCGAGGTCGCGTGAGAGCGTGGCGGCTTCGGTGCCCGTCTGGCCTCGCTCCGCGATCAGGTAGCCCTCGTCCATCGACTGCGCACTGCGGCAGGCGCAGTCGGCCGCGGTGATCAACGCCTCGACATCGTCGCCGTGGGTGGGAAACAGGGCACAACCGATCGCCGGCCGCACGCGGCTCGCGACCGACAGGTCGTGCATCGGCTCCTGCAGGTTGTGCACGAGGCGACTCGCGACCAGCAGCGCGCGTCCCGCGCTGTCGACCTCGGGCAGGACGAGCAGCAATTCATCGACGCCGTTCAGCGCGAAGCGGTCCCCGGGACGCAGCATCTCGCCGATGCGGTTGCAGACCGTGCCGATGGCAGCCCGCGCCGACGGCAGGCCGGCCAGGGCCTGCGTGCGATCGCTGCGACGCAGTGCGATGAAGAACACCGCGAAGCCCGTTTCGCCGACCCCGCGCGACCGGTCGCGCTGCCGCTCGGCGACGAGGCGCTCCAGGTACGGCAGAAGCGTGTCGGCTTCGCATTGGTAGGCCGCGGTGCGGCGCGACCATACGATGGTCGGCCGCGTTCGCCCCCGCTCGGTGTGGACGTCGAGGGCGGCCGCCGCCCTGTCGCGCGCCCAGAAGCTCATCGGAAATAGAACTGGCGCAGGTCGAGGCCGTACGCCCCGGTGGGCAGGCCGCGCACGATCTTGATGTCGGTGCCGTCGGCGGCCTTCGGTTGCAACAGCAGGTCGAGCGGCATCGGCTCGTGGACCGGCTGCTTTTTCGGGTCGGTGAGGACGAGAACCCGCGGCTCCAGGCGGCGAATGCGGTTGTGCGCGAGCACCGTGGCGACCTCGCCCGACGTCAGCTCGACGAGCGAGCCGGCCGGGAACACGCCGATCGCCTGCACGAACTGCTCGACCAGCGGCGCATGGTAGTGCGTGCCCGCCTGGCTGTAGAGCACCTTCAGCGCGTCGTACGCGGGCAGCGGTTGTGCGTAGGGGCGCAGCGACGTCAGCGCCGCGAACGAATCGGCGACGGCCGCCATGCGTCCGTAGATCGAGATGCTCGGCCCGGTCAGCCCGTTCGGGTAGCCGCTGCCGTCGAGGCGCTCGTGATGCTGGGCGATGCCTTCGCGAACGCTCGCATCCACGCTGCCCGACGCTTCGAGCTCGCGGATGCCGAGCTCCACGTGCTTCTTGACGACCATGAATTCCGAGGGGCTGAGCTTGCCCGGCTTCAGCAGCAGGTCGCGGTCGACCTTGATCTTGCCGAGGTCGAGCAGGAGGCCGAGCGCGCCGAGATTGGCGAGCTGTTCCGGCGGGAAGCCGAGGTGACGGCCGAGCTGCAGCAGGTAGACCGCGACCTTGACGCCGTGCGCGTAGG
>CAXTPX010000085.1:0-8744 GCA_964246005.1 uncultured Burkholderiaceae bacterium
ATCGCCGTCCGCGCTGTAGTCCTCGCGCACCGTGCCCCACTGCCGCTCGCTGAGGTACGGGCCCCACGCGCGCCAGTCGGTACCTTCGTCGACCGCGGCGAGGCGTCGGCCTTCCTCCGTGTCGCGGACGGCGCGCGGCGGCGCGCTGGGCGTTTCGATCTTCAAGGTGAGAGCGCTCGTGAGGGCTGACGATGCGGCGGAAGGATGCCTGATGCGCGCGGTCGTCAACAAGTACCATGCGCGAGGTCAACAGGGTCAACCCTCCTCGCTCCGATCGTGCTCAGTCTCTGCATCGCGTTCGCCGTCCGGTCGCTGCTCGTGGCGCTCTTCCTGCCGTTCAGCGCGCTCGACAAGCTGCTGGAATTCGACGCAGCCGTCGACCAGGCCGGCGAGTCGTTCGCGTCACGGAATGTTGCAACGGCCATGATCGTCACCGGCCTCTGCGTCGAGGTATTCATGTCGCTCGGCGTGCTGACCGGTATCGCCGATCGCCTGGCCGCGTTCGTGCTGGCCGGCTACTGCATCGTGACGGCGCTGCTCTGGAAGCCGTTCTGGAAGCCGGGCGACTTCCGCGCGAAGGGCGCGAGCAAGGCGCGCGGGCTGTTCTGGGACTTCTGGAAGAACCTCGCGGTCGCGGGCGGCTTCCTGTTGATCACGTTCGGCACCGGGGCGTCCTCGGTCGATGGGTTCCTCTCGCATCCGTTCTCGTCGACCCACCCGTACGCACGGCCCGCGTCATGACCGAAGAGAAGCCTTCGATCCCGTACTGGCACCTGTGGACCGATGACGACGGCGTCAGTCGGCAGACGCGCTGCACGATGACCGAGTTCGAACTGGAGTCGATGTCGCCACCGGCCGGACCGCAATGGCAGGGCGCGAAGACGCACGCGCCCGCGACCGTCTTCGTCACGGTGCAGCCGGTCGGCTGGATCGGCACCTGGCACGAGAACCCGAAGCCGCAGTGGATCGTTCCGCTGTCGGGCCGATGGTTCGTCGAGTCGATGGACGGCCGGCGGGTCGAGATGGGACCGGGCGAGATCTCGTTCGGCGAGGATCAGGGCACGAAGGCGGACGGCGATCGAAAGGGCCATCTGTCGGGCACCGTCGGCGACGAGCCGGCCGTGCTGATGATCGTGCAGTACGAAGAGGCGCACCTGCACTCGCCGTGTCGCTTCGCGTGAGGACATGATCAGCGGCTTCGACGTCGTCGACCGGCGCTTCGCGCACTACGTGCTGGGGAACGCGCAGCTCGAACAGCTCGCCACCGGCTTCCGCTGGATCGAGGGCCTCGTCTGGATGGGCGACGCGAACTGTCTCCTGTTCCAGGACATTCCCAACGACCGCACGATGCGCTGGACCGAAGGCGTCGGTGTTTCGGTCTATCGAGCGCCGTCGCGCTTCGCGAACGGCCAGACGCGCGACCGGCAAGGGCGCCTCGTCGCGTGCAGCCATCGCGACCGCTGCCTGTACCGCACCGAATACGACGGCACGATCACGACGCTGGTCGACGCACACGACGGTCGACGCCTCAATTCGCCGAACGACGTCGTCGTGAAGTCCGACGGCAGCCTCTGGTTCAGCGACCCGCTGTACGGCATCTCGAGCGACTACGAAGGCGGCATCCAGCGGAGCGAGCAGCCGCCCGCGCTGTATCGCTTCGATCCCGCGAGCGGCGACATCCGCGTGATGGCGTCGGACTTCGACGGGCCGAACGGCCTCGCGTTCTCGCCCGACGAGTCGCGGCTCTACGTGGCCGAGACGGGTGATCCGACCCGCGACGATCCCGTGCAGACCATCCGCGTCTTCGACGTCTCGCCCGACGGCCGGTCGCTGTCGGGCGGCGGCGAGTTCCACAAGGTCGAGCCCGGCTATGCGGACGGGATGAAGGTCGACACCGACGGCAACCTGTGGACCAGCGCCGGCGACGGCGTGCACTGCATCGATCCGTCCGGCGCGCTGCTCGGCAGGGTCCTGGTGCCGTCGAAGGTCGCGAGCGTGTGCTTCGGCGACCGCTATCGCAGCCGGCTCTTCATCGGCGCGTCGCACACGCTGTACTCGATCTTTCTCAACCGGCGCGGCTTGCCGATGACATGAGCGGCGAGATGCAGGTCTGGCGGCTCTCGGAGATCGTGCTCCGGTCGAGGAAACCCGATGCGCTCGCTGCGTTCTATCGCAGCGCGTTCGACTTCGTCGGCGACGCCGGATCCCTTCTGCTCGGCGACACGCGTCTGTCGATCGAACACGCGGCCGATGACACCTTGCCGTACCCGCAGGTCCCCGGCTGGAGCCCGCTGTTCCAGCACTTCGCGATCCGCGTCGCCGACATGGATGCCGCCATCGCCCGACTCGATGCGGTCGACGCCTGGCGACCGATCTCGACGCACGGTCCGGAGCGCCTGCCACCGAACACCGGCAGCGTGATCGCGTTCAAGTTCCGCGACCCCGAAGGTCACCCGCTCGAGTTCCTCGCATCGCCCGGCGAACCGTCCGGGCCGCTGTTCGAGTGCATCGATCACTCGGCGATCTCGGTCGGGGATGTGGCACGCAGCATCGCGTTCTACGAACACCTCGGCCTCGCAGTCGCAGGCCGATCGCTGAACAGCGGCGTCGAACAGTCGCGGCTCGACGGCATCGATGGTGCCACCGTCGACGTCGTCGGTTTGCGAACGCCGTCCGGTCGCGGACCGCACCTCGAGTTGCTGGGCTATCGCGGTTCGTACGATCGTGGCCACCAGTCGATCGACGACCGGGTCGCGACGTGCCTCGCCTTCGAAGCGCCTGCGACGGCGCCCGCCGTGCTTCCGACCGGGCGACGACGGCACGACCCGGACGGACACCTGATCGAGGTGCGTTCGACTCACGGGACCGACCTCGCATGACTGCAACCTTTCGCAAGTCATCGCCGATGGGGTCCGTTGTCTTTTGGTGAAAGCCGAGCCCTCTTCGCGAGTATTTCGGTAAGGTCGCATCAAACGAAGTCGTTGCTGCAGGAGTTGCCTGACGCAAACGACGCCCCGGCCCCCACCGGCGGCATACAACGACGAGACGCGCATGAGACCACCGGCAATCTTTCATCGCATCGCGATGACCCTCGGCATGGCCGCGATCCTCGCCGCCTGCCACGACGACGGGGAGCCGGTCGCCGTCGTCCTGCCCACGCCGCTGGCCGATCAGGCCGCGTGCCAAAGCATCACGCCGGCATCGCTCGGTGGGCCGATGCCCGAGGGCGACACGGTGGTCATCCGCTGGCTCGGCACCTCGAACTTCGAGGTCGCGTACCACGGCAAGATCATCCTGATGGACACCTACTACGACCGGCCGGCACGCACGCGCTCGGTCGGTTTCACGGTGAGCCAGGTGCAGAAGGCCGACGCGATCCTCATCGGCCACGCGCATTCGGATCACATCAGCGACGTCGCGGCGATCGCGGCGCAGACCGGTGCACCGGTCATCGGTTCGCAGATCACCGCGACCGAAGCCGCGGTCCTCGGCGTGCCGGCCGCACAGATCCGCACCGTGAAGGGCGACAACACCGAGGTGTTCCAGTTCGGCGACATCAAGGTCCAGCCGACCCATATCGTCCACAGCACCATCGAAGCCGGCCTGATCCCGGCCCTCTCCGCGCTGTACGCGACCGACGGCCTCGGTCCGCTGACCGCCGCCGAAGCCGCGCAGAACGCCGCGGTCAGCGCGCGCGGTTCGACGGATCCGAACCTCGTCGCGCTCGGGACGACCGGCTTCACGCTGACGCTCGCGTCGGGCTTCAACATCGTGTGGTTCGACAGCGTCGGCGTCATCTCGCCGGAAGAGACGGCGCTGGCCACCCAGCTGCACAACAACATCGACGTCGGCATCTTTCCGTGGACGCCCCACTCGATCGCCGAGACGCAACTCGCCTACACGTTCCAGCACATCCAGCTGTTCAAGCCGAACCTGTATCTGCCGACCCATCACGATCACATCTGGAACCTGTGGCTCGACAACGGGCTCGAGCCGCTCTTCATGAAGATCCGCGACGAGATGCCGGCGACCAAGTACCTGTCGCCGCTGTACCGCTCGGCCATGTGCATCACCACGAGCGGTCCCAATCGTGGCGACAGCGCCATCACCTACTGAGCGCCGCCATGATCACGTTCCGATCGCTGTCCGTCGCCGCGCTCGTCGGCACCACCCTCTTCGCACAGGCCGCCGGTGCGGCCGATGCCAATCCCGCGTTCGCCGACCAGGACGCGTGTCGCAGCACCACGCCCGCTTCGGTCGGCGGGCCGATGCCGACCGGCGACACGGTCGTCATCCGCTGGCTCGGCACGTCGAACTACGAGGTCGCCTATCACGGCAAGGTGATCCTGCTGGACACCTTCTACGATCGACCCGCGCGGACGAGGCCGATCGGCATCACGGTCCCGCAGGTCACACGCGCCGATGCGATCCTGATCGGGCATGCGCACTTCGATCACATCAGCGACGTCGCGCCGGTCGCGGCGCAGACGCGGGCGCCGGTGCTCGGGTCGGCCATCTCGACCGCCGAGGCGCAGGTGCTCGGCGTACCTGCCGCCCAGACCATCACGGTCACCGGCAATAACACCGAACACTTCACGTACGGCGACATCGCGGTGCAGCCGACGCACATCGTGCACAGCTCGATCGAGGCCGGCCTCATCCCCGCCCTCACGAACCTCTACACGGTCGACTCGCTCGGACCGCTGACCGCTGCGGAGACCGCGCAGGGCAACGCGTCGCGCAGCCGCGGCTCGTCCGATCCGAACATCGTCACGCAAGGCACGATGGGCTTCACGCTGACGCTCTCGGGCGGCTTCAACATCGTGTGGTTCGACAGCGTCGGCGGCGTGTTGCCCGAAGAGACCGCGCTCGCGACGCAGCTCGGCAGCAACGTCGACGTCGGGCTGTTCCCGTACACGCCGCATCCGATCGCCGAGACGCAGCTGTCGTACACGATGCAGCACGTGACGCTGTTCAAGCCGAAGCTCTACCTGCCGACGCACCACGACCACATCTGGAACTCGTGGCTCGACAACGGGCTGCAGCCGCTCTTCATGCGCATCCGCGACGAGATGCCGGGAACGAAGTTCACGGCACCGCTCTATCGCTCGCCCATCTGCATCGCGACGACCGGTGCGCAACGCGGACAGTTCATCGTGCGCAACTGAGTCGCTCTCCCGGCTCCTCCTGGCCGGAACGCGTTGCCAGGAGGAGGGATGAACGCCGACCTGGGCTACTAGCAGCGATCAACCGTCTGAACCCCGTCGACTTCCCAGGTCGCACCGGTCACGAGATCGTAGATGCCCGGATTGATTGCCCACGAGTAGTCGATGTCGACCGACTCGTGGCAATCGACGATCGCGTAGCCGGTACTGGTGTAGCCCCCGATGTTCGATCCACCGGGACCGCGCAGGATGATCTTGAAATACGACGAGTTGTAGTACCCCGGACCGTGCACGCTGCCGGTCTGCGGCGGGAAGTAGTGCGACACCGCCTTGCCGAGCGCCACGCGACGCGCCTGATAGGTCGCGCTGCACGAGATGTGACCGGTGTTCGGGTCGGTGAACTTGATCACCGAGAACAGCTGGTTCTGGAACTGGTAGAACGCGTCGGTCCCGCCGGCGGCCCAACCGACGAACAGGATCAACGGCTCCGGATGGCACGTCCAGGTCTTCGACTCGGGCAGCACGTCGAACTGCGGGCCGCGATGGGGGCCGTCGTAGAGGTGCAGCAGGAACGGCGGCATCGCGATCGGCTGATCGAGCTTCCATAACGTCGGCGTCTCGTGGGCCAGGACCCCGGCAGTCGTCGCATGCTGTGACGCGAGCCCGGCATATTCGGCCTTTGGGATTGCGGCGCTGCCGTGCTTCGATTCGAGTCGTTCGAGACGGCAGCGAAGCGCCTCGATGTCCCGCCCGATTTCGTATTCGTTCATCGTCGATTCCCATTCGTGGAGTGGATGCGATCCGAACGACTGGTCGACCGGCGCATCCTTCAGCCGGCAGCAGCCTCGTCTGCGACTGCCGGGCGGTCGCTCATGTCCCGACCGGCAAATCGAAGGCTTGTACGGGACGAACGGCAAGACTAGACGAGCCGGCTCGTTCTGCCACGGACATAGTTCCTTGCAAAGACCGGGACGAGCGCCTAGGTCGACCTCGCACCGGTCCGACTGCGGACCTTCAAGGCATCGACACGACGCTCGGCCCGTCCTTCATCGCCGGCCGCGGCCTGATCGCGATCTCGTGCCGGTCCGCGTCGTACAGCACCGACCACGCGAAGTAAGGCAGCAGGCCGGCGTAGATCACGGTCGGCCCGGCGCCGCCGCCGGTCGATCGATGGTCGTCGCGGAGCGTGAAGCGCGACGCCTGGTCGCGTCGATCGGTGACGAAGCTCGCGGCGGCGATGGGCGTTCGACCACGGACGAACGAGAGCACCGCCGGCGTCTCGCTCGCCCACTTGCCGCTCGCGTCGGTCGCCTCGACGGTGACGCCGGGCGCCCCGGTATCGAGCAGCACCGAACCGCAATACGATCGACGCGACGTCTGGTTGACGACGCAACCATCGACCGCATCGTGCAGGCCGCCGCGCGACGTCGCGAAGGCCGACGACGCGGATAGCGCGATGAACCCGCTCGTCTCGTCGTCGGTGGGGTCGAGCACCAGCCGTCCCGGGCGCCCTTCACCGGGTCGCGGCAGTTCGATGATCCAGCGTTTGATGCCGAGCGCCGCGAACATCGACGGCACGTTCGCGTCGGCCGTGCTGAGACCGAGGATCGCCTTGAAGCCTTCGCCCTTCAATCCGTTGCCCTGGATGCCGTAGTCGGCCACGGCGATGCGGGCGGCGGCGCAATCCGCATGCCCCGGGGCGCAGTCGACGCGATCGACGCGTTGCAGGCGGACGCTGCCGGTGACCGCGCCGATCGTGACGATGGCGTCCGCGATCGGTCCTTCGAGCTCGGCGCCGGCGCCGAAGGCGATCGAGTCGCGACGATCGGTCGGGCGCGCGTCCTCGGCGGTGATCGCGGCGTCGAGCACGCGCAGGCCGGGCGAGCCCGTGTCGAGCCCGGCGTCGAGCGTCGTGCGGCCGATCGCGATCGGCACCGCGTAGCGCTTCGTCCCGTCGCTCAGCACGACCTCGCGGATCGCGACCTCGCTGCGTGGCGGCGGATCCTGCGCGTGCGCTCGCGGCACGACGAGCGCGAGTGCAAGCAGCAATACGACTTGCCGATCTCTCGTCGGCGTAGCATCGCGACGCTCCGCCAACCTTCCCTCACCCGACATGCTCATCCTCCACAGTTACTGGCTGTCGATCGCGACGTACCGTGTGCGCATCGGCCTGAACCTCAAGAAGGTGCCGTTCGAGGAACGCACCTACGACCTGTTGCGTGGCGACCAGCTGCAACCCGGCTATCGCACGCTGAATCCCGCCGGCGCCGTGCCGGCCCTCGAAGGCGCCACGAAAAAGCCTTTGACGCAGAGCCTCGCGATCCTCGAATGGCTCGACGAGACCTATCCCGAGCCGCCGCTGATGCCGGCGGATGCCGAAGGTCGCGCACGCGTACGGGCGCTGTTCCTGCTGACGGCGGCCGACACCCATCCGCTCGTCGTGCCGCGCGTGCGGAAGCAACTCGCGGCTCGCTTCGGCGCGACCGACGCCGCGATCGCCGACTGGGCCGGTCACTGGTTCCGCGAGGGGCTGGCCGCGTACGAAGCATCGCTCGACGACGGGTCGACGTATTGCGTCGGCGAACGCATCACGATCGCCGACATCGCGCTCGCGAGCCATCTACTCGGCGCCGCGCGCTTCAAGGTCGACCTCGCACCGTACCCGAAGGTCCGCGCGATCGGCGATGCGTTGATGCAAGTGCCGGAAATCGCGGCGGCGCATCCGGATCTTCGGATCGACGCGCCGAAGGGCTAGGAGCCCAGGCGCTCGATGATCCGATCGGCCACGCGCAATGCGTTCGCGATGATCGTCAGCGTCGGGTTGACCGCGCCGATCGACGGAAAGAAGCTCGCGTCCGTGACGTAGAGGTTGTCGAGCTCGTGCGCCTTGCAGTCGAGGTCGAGCACCGAGGTCGCGGGATCGGTGCCGAAGCGCAGCGTGCCCGCCTGGTGTGCCGTGCCGCCGATCGGGATGTCCTTGCCGAGATACAGGCTGCGGTCGAACAGGTGCGGATGCAGGTCGAGTTCGGACGTCAGGTCCTGCAGCTTCGCGCGCAGGCGTCGATGGCCTTCGAGATTGTTCTCGGTCAGGTCGAGCACCACGCGGCCATCCTCGTAGCGGATGCGGTTGTGCGGGGCCGGCAGGTCCTCCGACGTCAGCCAGAAGTCGAGCGAGTGCTGCGCCATCCATTCGAACGGCTTGTCCGGGAACCACTGCAGGAAGCCCGGCAATCCTTCGCCGCGGATCTGCGCGCCGTCGGTCTTGCCGACCATCTGGATGTGACCGAGCGGAAAGTCCCAGTCGTCGGACCGCCAGTAGAAGTCGTTGAGGCCGAGCGTCTTCTGGAAGCGCGTCGGGTTCGGCGTGCGCGAAAGCGCGAGCACCGTCGAGTTGTTGTGGCGCATGTAGTTGCGGCCGACCTGGTCGGAGCCGTTCGCGAGCCCGTTCGGATGCGCGTCGCTGGCCGAGCGCAGCATCAGCAGCGCCGACGACAACGCGCCGCACGCGACGACGACGAGGTCGCCCGACACGGTGACGCGCTCGCTCGATCCGTCGGCCTCGGTGCGCGTCACGCCGCC
>CAXTPX010000086.1:0-8722 GCA_964246005.1 uncultured Burkholderiaceae bacterium
GGCGCCGGCCTAATCTTGGTGCTGATCTCCGTCGCGTCATTGTCGGCGCCGCGGATCGCCCGCGCCAACGATCCAGACTCCATCTTCGGCGGCGGGGCGGACGACGAATTTGCATTGCACGGCCAGGGAACGCTGGTGGACCAGTATCACCCCCGTTTCCGCTCGCCTTACGTCGGCCCCCAGAGCCTCAATCCCGGCGAGCGGGGTGACGAGCTGCGCATGACCCTCGTCGAAGCGGCCTTCGTGACCGTCCATGTCGGCATAGAGGAAGCCCGACACGTCGCCGTCCGCGACGAGCGGGACCACGAGGCAGCTCCGCTGCTCGACCGATGGCACGCCGGCCGGACCCTGATGAAGGCGGGCGCTTCGCGTGCGGCGCACCTGCGACAACCAGGACCCGATCGCCGCGAGCAGCGCATCGGCCTCTTCATCGGGCGGCAGGCGCGCATCGACGACGCGCGGGCCGTCCGCCTCGTCGACGATCAGCAGCGCGCGGGTCGCCCTGGTATGGGCGACGACCTCATCGAGCACGAGCGGCATCAGCGACGCCTCGTCGTCGATCCCGCCCAGGCGCTGCCCGCTGGCGACGAGACGCTCGATGGTCGTCGGATCGCCGCGGCGCTTCATGCTCCGGCGCTTCGAAGCACTGGCATCGGCATGGCAGACCGGGCGCGTTCGCGACGCCCCTCCACCAGCCGATCTCGACGCTCAGCGCGCATCGACCTGCTCCACCTGCTTCAACGCCTCGACCAGCGCCTCGACGCGGATCGGCTTGACCACGTAGTCGTCCATCCCGGCAGCGAGGCAGGTCTCCCGATCGCCCTGCATCGCGTTGGCGGTCATCGCGACGATGCGGGGTCGCCGGGACTGCGGCCCGGGCCAGCGCTTCACGATCTCGCGAGTCGCTTCCAGCCCGTCCATCTCCGGCATCTGCACGTCCATCAGCACGACGTCGTAGGTCTGTCTCGCGACGCTCTCGATCGCTTCGATCCCGTTGCCCGCGAGGTCGGCGCGATAGCCCATCTGCTGAAGCAGCCGCAGCGCAAGCTTCTGGTTCACCGTGTTGTCCTCGGCGAGCAGGATGCGCAACGGGTGGCGCTCGCCGAGCGTGGAATCGATGCGCGGTTTGTCGGCGCGCTGCTGCACCTTCTGCAACGGGCCGTCCGCGAGCAGCGTCGCCAGCGTGTCGAAGAGCTGGCTCTGCTTCAGCGGTTTCGCGAGGGTGGCGGCGAACGGCGAGTCCGCTGCCTCGCGGCGACCGAGCGAGCTGAACAACACCAGCGGCAACGTGTGCCCGGCCCTGCGAATGGCGGTCGCGAGCGTCGTGCCGTCCATCTCCGGCATGTGCATGTCGATGATCGCGAGGTCGTAGCCGTGGCGCGCGATCAGGTCGACTGCCTCGGTCGGGTGCGCCGTGTCCTCGACGCGCATGCCCCACTTGGCCGCCTGCAGCGCGAGGATGCGGCGGTTGGTCGCGTTGTCGTCGACGACCAGGATGCGCTTGCCCTGCAACGCCGGCTGCGTGCCGATGAAATCGCGCCGCTGGCCGAAGGGCGTCGCGGCAGCCGGCGCGCGGATCGTGAAGCGGAACGTCGATCCGTGACCGAGGCCGGCGCTGTCGACCGTCATCGAACCCTCCATCAGTTCCGCCAGCAGCTTGCTGATCGCGAGACCGAGTCCGCTGCCGCCGTACTTGCGCGTGGTGCTGCTGTCCGCCTGACTGAACTTCTGGAAGAGGCGGCTCCTGCCTTCCGGCGGCATGCCGATGCCGGTGTCGCGCACGGCGAAGCGGAGCTCGTCGCCGCTCGACGAGACGGTCAGCACGACTTCTCCGCGATCGGTGAACTTGATCGCGTTGCTGAGCAGGTTGAGCAGGATCTGCCGCAGGCGCGTGACGTCGCCGCTCACGGCCGCGGGCACCTCGCCTTCGAAGACATAGGCGAGGTCGAGATGCTTCTCGGCCGCGCGCGCGCCGATCAGGTCGAGGGCGGATTCGACGCATTCGCGCAGGTCGAACGGATGCGCCTCGATGTCCATGCGCCCGGCCTCGATCTTCGAGAAGTCGAGGATGTCGTTGATGATCGTCAAGAGCGCGTCGCCGCTGTCGCGGATCGTCGATGCGAAGTCGCGCTGCTCGTCGTCGAGCGCGGTGTCGAGCAACAGCCCGCTCATCCCGATCACCGCGTTCATCGGCGTGCGGATCTCGTGGCTCATCGTCGCGAGGAACGCGCTCTTGGCATCGTTGGCGGTCTCGGCCGCAGCGCGGGCGTCGCGCGCCTCGTCGAACAGCCGCGCGTTCTGCAAGGCGACGCCGACGTTGGCCGCGATGGTCTCGAGGAGCCGCTGGTCGTTCGCGTCGTACGCGCCTTCGCGCTCGGCGTTCTGCACGCTGATCACGCCCTGCGACACGCCGTCGACCACGATCGGCACGCCGAGATACGAGCGCGCCTCCCGGCCGACGATCGTCGCGCCCATCTCGGTGCTGCGGCGATCGACATCGGCGTTGAGGATCAACGCCTGGCCGGACTCGATGATCTTGCTCACCAGACCCTGCCCGTACGCGATCGACGCGTTGTCCTCGCCGTGGCGATACGGGAAGTCGACCATCCGGGTGTCGCGGTCGAAGAGCGCGACGTACGCCATGTCCGCCTTGAAGACCATGCGCACCTGCTCCCCGACCAGTTCGATCAGCGCGTCGAGGTCGAGCTTGCCGGACAGCCGCCGGGAGACCGTGTTGACGGTATCGAGCTCGGCCGCCCGCTGCTGCGTCTCCGCGAACAGGCGCGCGTTCTCGAGGGCGACGCTCATGCTCGACGCGAGCGTCTGCAGGAGGCGCAGGTCCGCTTCGCTGAAGGCATCGAAGCGGTCGACGTTCTGGATGCTGAGGTACCCCCGCACCTCGGGTCCGACCAGCATCGGCGCGAAGATCACGGACTTGGGCGCCTCGGTCCCCGCGATGGTCGTGCTGCCACGCTGCACGATGGCCTCGGGCGTCAGGCGCGGGAAGAAGATCGGCTGTCGCGTGTCGATCAGCTGGCGCCGCGTGCGATTGATGGCGCGCTCGGTCGCCTCGACGCGGCGTCCTTTCTCGAACGCGTAGTTGAAGACCTCGACATCGCGCGCATGGTCGAAGGTCGCGAGCAGCACGACCTGTGCATCGAAGATGTCGCGGACCTTGTCGCCCACCAGGTCGTGGATGGCCTGCAGGTCGAGCTTGGAGGCGAGGCCCTCCTGGACGCTGTTGATGATCGCCAGTTCGGCCGCGCGTTGCTCGGTCTCCTTCAGGAGGCGCTGCGTCTCGCCGAACAGCCGCGCGTTCTCGAGCGCGACGCCCATGCCGGAGGCCACCGTCTGCAGCAGACGCACGTCACCGGCGCTGAACGCGTGCTCGCGCTGGTAGTTCTCGACGACCACGATGCCGAGCACGCGATCGCTTCCGACGATCGGTACGAAGATCGCCGTCTTGCTCGAATCGCTTCCGGGCTGCAACCGGATGCCGGCGGCCTCCATCTCCGCGGGCGTGCCGTAGATCAGCGGCTGGCGCGTCCGCTGCAGGATGCTCCATCGGCCGCCTTCCTGCGGGCGGAGCGGCGCCTGTTCGAGCCGCTTTCCGTGTTCCATCATGTACGGGTAATGCAGCAGGCCGGTCTCTTCGTCGAACCACTGGATGCCGATCTCGTCGGTGCGCAGCACGTGGCGCAGCTGATCACCGACGAGGTCGATGATCGACTGGAAGTCGAGCGAACCGGCAATGCCCTCCTGGATGCTGTTGATGACCGCCAGCTCGGTCGCCCGTTGCCCGGTCTCCTTCAGCAGGCGTTGCGTCTCGGCGAACAGGCGTGCGTTCTCCAGCGCCACGCCGAGACTGCCGGCCAGCGTCTGGAGCAGGCGCAGGTCGTCTTCGGTGAAGGCGTTCTCCTGGTCGAGGCTCTGCACCGTGATCGACCCGCCGTGCGACGTTCCGCCGACACGCCACGGGACCCACATGGCCGACTTCGGCGTCTCGCCCTGCTCGGTGACTTCGCCGAGTTCGGCCATCCGTTCGGCCATGCCGGTGGCGATGAACAGCGTCGCGCCCGTCAGCCGCACGTGCGGACCGAAGCCGGGGCGCTCCGCCGACGGCAGGACGTCGGGGACCTCGACGCGCAGTCCGCGTTCGAACAGATAGGGAATGCGCCGGAGACCGCTCGCGGGATCGACGAAGCCGATGCCGACGACCTGCGCGTCGAAGATCTCGCGCATCTTGTCGCCGACGAGGTCGTAGATGGCCTGGATCTCCAGCTGCGCGGCGAGTCCGGACTGCACGCTGTTGACGATGGCGAGCTCGGCCGCGCGCTGGCGCTCGGCCTCGAAGCTGTTCGCGTTCGTCAGCCCGACCGCCATGCTCGCCGCGATCGTCGACGCGAGCTGCACGTCGGTCGGGCCGAACGCGTCGTCGCGCCCATGATCCTCGACGACGAGGAAGCCGATGAACGCTTCGCCGACCAGCATCGGCACGATCAGGATCGAGCGGGCGCGGTCGGTGCCCTCGATCACCGGGAACCCTTCCCGCTCCTGCTCGGCCTGCGAGTTCAGGACCCGCGCGGCCGGTGCCCGTACGAAGCGATCCATGTAGGTGTCCGGCCTCAGCGAGTAAGGCGGGAGGTTCAATCGCTCGCCGTGCTCGTAGGCATACAGGCTGCGCAACTGCCCCTGCGCCTCGTCCCACCAGACGATGCTCATGTCGCTGGTCGCGAAGACCTCGCGCAGCTTGTCGCCGACGACGTCGACGATCGCCTGGAAATCGAGCGCTGCGCCCACGGCTTCCTGCACGCTGTTGATCACGGCCAGCTCTGAATTGCGCCGCTCGGTCTCCTTCAGCAACCGCTGCGTCTCGGCGAACAGCCGCGCGTTCTCGAGCGCGCCGCCCAGGGTCGACGCGACCGTGCCGAGCAGGCGCACGGCGGATGCGTCGAAGGCGTCCGGCTCGAAACTCTCGAGCGCCACCCGGCCGATGCATCGGTCGTCGACCATCACCGGGACGAACACGCCCGACTGCGAGCGGTCGGTCCCGGGAACGAGCATGA
Source organism: uncultured Burkholderiaceae bacterium (assembly GCA_964246005.1). GTDB lineage: Bacteria > Pseudomonadota > Gammaproteobacteria > Burkholderiales > Burkholderiaceae_D > CAHJXF01. The sequence continues at coordinate 5,067 of CAXTPX010000086.1, forward strand.
AACCGATCGCCTCCTGCTCCGCCACGTTGCGCAGCACGATCGTGCGGCCGTCGTGCATCGCCCGGGTCAGCGGCCGGGTGAGGTCGACCGGAAAGCGCTGGACCGGCAACCGCACGCCGCGCTCGATGCCGTAGGCCACCTGGACCGTCGTGCCGTCCGGATCGAGCAGCGAGATCGACAGGTTCTCGCTCGCGAACATCTCCCGCAACCGGTCACCGACGACGTCGACGATGGCCTGGAAGTCGAGCCGCTCGCGAACGGCTTGCTGGATCGCCGCGATGACGGCGAGCTGCGCCTCGCCCTGCTCGGCGCGGTCGGAGAGACGCCTCGCCTCGGCGACGAGTCGTTCGCGCTGCGTCCCGAGGAGCTCTTCACTCATCGTCGGTGGCGGCCAGCATCGGAAATCGACAGGATCGTCATGTGCCGTGGCGAGCAGGACCTCTCTCGAGGCGAGGACGACGATGGTGGGATGGCGCGTTACCCGGTCGCGCCGAATGCATGACCTTTCCACAAGTGCAGTGCGACCGCGACGGGAAAATTCCCTTGTGCTTCGGCGGTTCGCATGCCGGGGACCGCCGCGAGCCGGACCGCCCGTTGGCGATCCTTGCGCGGCGACGAAGAATAGCGCCCGTCAGCGCCGATGAACAGCGTTGTGCGAGCGCCGGACGATCAAAGGCTCTCGGGGCTCGTCGGACCCGCGTGGATGAACTTGTTCAGCTTGATCGCCGGGAACGCACGGCGCACCCGCGGCGAGCCCGTGTTGTAGAAGTCGACCAGCTCGCCCCACTCGGCGGCGCGAGCCGAGCCGTTCCGTTCCGCGTCGCCCATCACGAGGGCGGACCGTGCCCGCAGCAGGATCTCGGCCGACGCCTCGGCGATCACCCCGTCCCGCTTCGAGATGTGATCGATCCGCTTCAGCCAGTCGTTCAGCGTCATCAGGAAGTCGTGCGAGTAGAGCCCGAGCAGGCAGCGCGCGAGCGGCGACGCCGGCAGGTGATCCCACGGCAGATGGCGATTGAACGATTCGACGCTGCGTCGGAAGCCGGGGAAGATCACATTCGTGTCGTGCATCAGGAAGCCGTAGTCGAACTTCCAGCGCAGCGGCGCTTCGTAGAGCGTGCTGTACTCCCACGCATTGTGCGTGCTGAACGCGTGCTCGATGCCGTCGATGGTCTCGTCGCGGTTCTCGGGTGACCCGTTGACCACGACCTTGATGCGCTCTTTCGGGATGCCCTCGTCGAACATCTGCTTCAGCAGCACGGGCAACGTGCGCTGGTAGAACGCCAGACACGAAGCGACCAGATACACGACCGGGGCATCGCCCGCGACGGTCGGATGCGGGATCAGGCACAGCTTCGTCAGCGCGGCCGACGACTCGGGCTCGTCGCAGAAGTAGCCGATCGGGATGTCGCCCATCGACTGGGTCCAGGTCGAACTCGGGATCCAGTTGTTGTGCCGGGTCACGAACGCGAACGCCTTCGACCGGTCGACCGGACCGTGGTCGTACAGCATCCAGCTCCCCTCGTTGGGGTGACCGTAGCCCGTGACGCGTCCGTCCGGCTGCAACGTCATCGTGCCGATCGGCTCGATCATGAAGCCGTCGCGCAAGTCCTTCATGCGGGCGAAGAGGTGCGGCTTGCCGAGCAGGCTTTGCATGTCGACGCCGCTCGTTACCGCTCGCGACGATGCCGCGTGCACCGGTGCGGATGTCGCCCCCTCGCCTCCGGCACGCGCCTCGAAGGGTTCCATGGGGACTTGCTGGTTGGAGACGACGGGCATCGGGTTCCTGGTCGTGGTCGTAAGCGCGGTCGCGCGATGCGAACCTCAAGCACGCGCCATGCCCGTGGCACGGGCTCCTTGACGACCGGACCCGTCGATCGGTAGCGTTCAGCCGCCGGAACTTGCGGCAGCAACGCGATTGACACAACCCACGAGGAGAAGCGCATGAACGAAGTCCAACCGATTCCTGCAGGGATGCACACCGTCACGCCGCATCTGGTCTGCGCGGGGGCTGCGAAGGCGATCGACTTCTACGTCGAGGCGTTCGGCGCAGTCGAGGGCGGGCGCCTGCCCGGCCCCGACGGCAGGTTGATGCACGCGCACCTGCGCATCGGCGACTCGGCCGTGATGCTGGTCGACGAGATGCCGGAATGGGGTGCGCTCGGGCCCCTCGCGCTGAAGGGTTCGCCGGTCACGATCCACCTGTACGTCGAGGACGCCGACGCCGCGTTCGCCAGGGCCGTCGCCGCTGGTGCCGAAGCGACGATGCCACCGGCCGACATGTTCTGGGGCGATCGCTATGCGCAGGTTCGCGATCCGTTCGGCCACAAGTGGTCGATCGCCACGCACCAGCGCGACGTGAGCCCGGGGGAGATGCAGCAGGCGATGCAGAAGATGTGAGGTCCAGCGTTCAGGTCGTCATGCCGGCGAAGGCGGGAATCCAGTGTCGTTCGACTTGCACCGGGCAGACGACACTGGCCCGCCTGCGCGGGAACGACGAGCGTCTCAGCCGTGCAGCCGCCCGATCGCGCTGCCCTGCACGTAGTGCGCATCGGCGCGACAGGTCAGCTCGACCTGACACGAAGGCTCGAACACCATCACGAAGTCCGAGCCACCGAACTGGAAGTAACCCATCTCCTCGCCCTTGTGCAGCATCGCCCCGACGGGCGCCGTCGTCACGACCGACGAGACGTGGCCCATGCCGACCGGCAGGCACGCGACCAGCCCGCACGGCGAGTCGATCACGATCAGCGCGCGGGTCTGCACGAACTGGTAGCCGGTGCCCTCGATCGCGTGGAGCGCCCGTACCGGCTTGCCCCCGACGACGGCATCGATCGCCTCGACGTCGAGCCAAGCCTGTCCCCGGATGTCGCGAGCCTCGACGATGCGTCCGGGCACCGGCGCATGCCAGCGGTGGTAGTCGTAGGTGCGCAGCGCGCTGTGCATGAACGTACCGCCGTCGAAACGCCCGGCATGCGGGCTGTCGTCGAGCAGTTCGCGGATCGACCACTGGAGGCCCTTGACGTCGATCTTCGGATCCTCGACGTAGATCGTCGCGTCGGCAGCGATACGCCACGAACCGATGAAGACCGCGTCCGCGGGCGACACCAGCACGCGGGGGTCGCCGATCGCGGCGATCGGCCTCGCGCCTGGACGCACGTGGCGCGCGAAGAACTGGTTGAACGTCCGGTAGCCGCCCGGCGGCGGCATGTACTCGTCCCAACGGAACGCGGGATTCGTGCGGAACGATTCGATGTGCACGGCCGATTCGGGCGTGGCGAGGAAGTCGCCCCAGGTCGTCGCGAAGTCGTTGATCCACGCCGACAGCGGACTCAACGCGGTCGTCGAGCCGCCCGGCACGATCGGCGACTGCAATCGCCGCAGCGACGGCTGGTCGAGAAAGAAATGGAACTCGACCATCTTGTCGTGCACGAGCCGCGAGTCGCCCGCCTCGCGAGGCGCCCAGCGCGCCAGCGCGTCGACGTGGCGCAGGTAGTCGTCGAGGTCGCGGATGTGCGCGATGTCGGCCACGCCTTCCGCAGTCGCGCACTCGATCGCCTCCTGGAACGCCGGCCCCCAGCCGTGTCGGTCGATCAGCGCGACCAGCCGTGCCAGCGCGTCTTCAGCCGCTCGAAGCTGTCGGCCATGTTGGAGCC
>CAXTPX010000087.1:0-8706 GCA_964246005.1 uncultured Burkholderiaceae bacterium
CCGCGATGCCGGTCGCGGCATCCTCGGGATAGCCGGACGACTTCGGGAACTGGCGCGCATCGAAGACCTGGCTCCGGAGATCCGCGACGGCGTAGGGATAGAGGCCGGTCGAACCGATCATCTCGCATGTGCGTGCGACAGCGTCGAAGTCGGGCACGAGGCCATCGAGCACCGCGACGTCACGTAGCGGAATCGCGGTCTTCACGCGACTCGTGCGGACGTTGTGGATCGGGAAGGGCGCGAGGTCGGTCCCGGTGATCCGCAGTGCTTCGAGGATGCGAACGACGGCTTCGTCTCCGAGCGCCTCGACCGTCCCGCGCGGCTGCGTGATCGCGACCGATGGGTCGCCTGCGAGTGACCTTTCCACCCGCGCTTCGACCGGTCCGCTTCGTGTCGCGATACGAACGCGATCGCTCGACAGTCGTCCGAGCCGCTCGAGCATCCAGACCGCGCCCACCGTGGCGTGGCCGCACATCTCCATCTCGTGGTTCGGCACCCAGAAGCGGAAGTCGAAGTCGTGGTCCTCGCGGGGTGGCGACGATCGCACGAAGCCGCTCTCGTGCCCATGGTCGCGTGCGACCGCCTGCATGTCCGTGTCGGACATCCCGTCCGCATCGCACACCACCGGCAGCGGGTTGCCGCCGTGCGGCGCGTCCGCGAAGACGCTGAGCAGGCGGACGACCCGCTTCACCGCGATGCGCTCAGCTACCGCGGCGCATCAGGTCGAAGAACTCGTTGTTGTTCTTCGTCTGCTTCATCTTGTCGAGCATGAACTCCATCGCCTCGATCTCGTCCATGCTGTACAGCAGCTTCCGCAGCACCCAGATCTTCTGCAGCAGATCCTGCTTGATCAGCTTCTCTTCCTTGCGGGTGCCGGACTTGTTGAGGTTCATCGCCGGGTAGACGCGCTTCTCCGCCAGCCGCCGCTCGAGGTGGACCTCCATGTTGCCGGTTCCCTTGAACTCCTCGTAGATGACGTCGTCCATGCGGCTGCCGGTTTCGATCAGCGCAGTCGCGATGATCGTCAGCGAGCCGCCTTCCTCGACGTTGCGCGCCGCGCCGAAGAAGCGCTTCGGCCGTTGCAGCGCGTTGGCATCGACGCCGCCGGTCAGTACCTTGCCCGATGCCGGAATCACCGTGTTGTAGGCCCGGCCGAGTCGCGTGATCGAGTCGAGCAGGATCACCACGTCCTTCTTCATCTCGACCAGGCGCTTGGCCTTCTCGATCACCATCTCGGCCACCTGCACGTGCCGCGTCGCCGGCTCGTCGAACGTCGAGGCGACCACCTCGCCCCGTACCGACCGCTGCATCTCGGTGACTTCCTCGGGCCGCTCGTCGATCAGCAGCACGAGCAGCACGATGTCGGGGTAGTTGGCCGCGATCGCGTGCGCGATCTGCTGCATCATCACCGTCTTGCCGCTCTTCGGCGACGCGACCAGCAGGCCGCGTTGACCCTTGCCGATCGGCGCCAGCATGTCGATCACGCGGCCGGTGATGTTCTCGTCGCCCTTCAGTTCGCGTTCGAGCACCAGCGCCTCGTCGGGAAACAGCGGCGTCAGGTTCTCGAACATGATCTTGTGCTTCGACGCCTCGGGCGGGAAGTCGTTGACCTTGTCGACCTTGACGAGCGCGAAGTAGCGCTCGCCGTCCTTCGGGGTCCGCACTTCGCCTTCGATCGAATCGCCGGTGTGCAGGTTGAAGCGCCTGATCTGCGACGGGCTGATGTAGATGTCGTCGGGCGACGCCATGTAGCTCGCCTCGGGCGACCGCAGGAAACCGAAGCCGTCGGGCAGCACCTCGAGGCAGCCGTCGCCGAAGATCTGCTCGCCGGTCCGCGCGCGTTTCTTCAGGATCGCGAACATCAGCTCCTGCTTGCGCATCCGGTTGGCATTCTCGATTTCCAGCGTGTTCGCCATCTCGAGCAGGGCTGAGACGTGCTGGGCTTTGAGTTCTGAAAGGTGCATGTGAGGTACGAGCGGTTGCGAAAGGAAGGTCGCCGGACGACGGGCTTGGCGGCGTGGGAACAGGGCTGCGAACGAATGCGCGGACCGAGCCCGCGCTGGAGAAACAAGTGACGCTATTCGGGGAGGAGACGCATCGCACCTGAAACGGTGCTGCGTGGTGACGCCTGCGTATGCGGACAACCGTCCGGCACGAGCGCGGTATCTGCAGGGAGCCGCGGACTATTCTGTATTTCAGACAGCTGGCTTTGTCGCCCGCCGATTGTGCGACCCGTCGTCGCGGTTCGACAAGGCCCGGGCAAGAGTTGCGTCGTGAACGACCGCCCGGTGTTGCGTGAATGCATCACCTGCCGCGGCGAGCGGCAGGTGAACCGACTCAGAGGTTGCTGTCGATGAACTGCGTGAGTTGCGACTTGGAGAGCGCGCCGACCTTCGTGCCGACGATCGCGCCGTCCTTGAACAGCATCAGCGTCGGAATGCCGCGGATGCCGTACTTCGCCGGTACCGACTGGTTCTCGTCGACGTTCAGCTTCGCGATCGTCAGCTTGCCGGCATAGTCCTTCGAGACCTCGTCGAGGATCGGCGCCACCATCTTGCAAGGGCCGCACCATTCGGCCCAATAGTCGACCAGGACCGGTCCACTCGACTTCAGCACTTCCGATTCGAACGATGCGTCCGAAACGGTCTTGATGGATTCGCTCATGAAAGCCTCGATTTGGTTGCAGTCGTCGAAGACGATTCGACGTTCCACTCGGAATGTCGCGCTCCAGGCGCTCGTACGACTGACCGGAGATGATGACATAAGCGCCGACTTCAAGAGCGGGCGCCGGCGTGGGACGACGTCCCAGAGTGGCCGACCTGGCGGCTGATGCGGGGCCGCCATCCTTCGATCGAGACGCCTGATAGAATCGTCGGTGGCGGGCCCCCTCGCATTGCGGCGTGGCGAACCTGGTCAGGTCGGGAACGAAGCAGCCATAGTTACTCACCGCAAGTGCCGAGGACCCGGCTCGCCTCATAGACACTTCAGAAGCGCGGATGGCGGTGTCGCGGCTCCTTGCCGTATTGGAGCGTACTGTCTGCGCGAATTTGAGTCGATGCGCGCGCCTAGCCCTCCACGCTTCTGAAGCGTCAGGGACGTTCGGCACTGGCCTCGTCAAAACCTGCGGATCGCCCGTACCCAGCGGAAGCACATGTCCTACCAAGTCCTCGCTCGCAAGTGGCGGCCTCGTAACTTCGAGACGCTGGTCGGGCAGGAGCATGTCGTGCGGGCCCTGCGGCATGCGCTCGACGGGCAGCGGCTGCATCACGCGTGGCTCTTCACCGGCACGCGCGGGGTCGGCAAGACGACGCTGTCGCGCATTCTCGCGAAGTGCCTGAACTGCATCGGGGCCGATGGCCGCGGCGATATCACGTCGACGCCGTGCGGCGTCTGCCAGGCCTGCACCGAGATCGATGCCGGTCGCTTCGTCGACTACATCGAGATGGACGCCGCTTCGAATCGCGGCGTCGACGAGATGGCGCAACTGCTCGAGCAGGCGATCTACGCGCCGGCCAGCGCGCGCTTCAAGGTCTACATGATCGACGAAGTGCACATGCTGACCAGCCACGCGTTCAACGCGATGCTGAAGACGCTCGAGGAGCCGCCCGAGCACGTCAAGTTCATCCTCGCGACCACCGACCCGCAGAAGATCCCGGTCACCGTGCTGTCGCGCTGCCTGCAGTTCAACCTGAAGCAGATGCCGGTCGCCGACATCGCGAGTCACCTCGCGCATGTGCTCGCGGCCGAAGGCATCGGCTTCGAGCGCGGCGCGCTGCAACTGCTCGGACGGGCGGCCGCCGGGTCGATGCGCGATGCGTTGTCGTTGACCGACCAGGCGATCGCGTTCAGCGCGGGGCAGGTCGGCGAAGCGGTCGTGCGCGACATGCTGGGCGCGCTCGACCAGACCTGGCTGCTCCGCATCCTCGACGCGCTCGCCGACGGCGACGGGCCGACGTTGATGACCGTGGTCGACGAGGTCGCGGCCCGCAGCCTGTCGTTCACGAGCGCGCTGCAGGAGCTGGGCGCGTTGCTCCATCGCATCGCGACGCTGCAGCTCGTGCCTTCGGCCGCCGATGCGCCGGACGAGGACGACGTGGATGCCGACGAGGCGCACCTGCGCGTGCTGGCGCGCAGGCTTTCGCCCGAAGACGTGCAGCTGCATTACCAGATCGCCGCGCACGGTCGGCGTGATCTTCCGCTCGCGCCGGACGAGGTGACCGGCTTCTCGATGACGCTGCTCCGCATGCTGGCTTTCCGCACGGAGGAGGCGACGACCGGGGCTGTCGTCGCACCCGCCCGTCGCGTCCAGGCGACAGCGCCGACACCGACACGCGTTGCACCGGCGCTGCCGATCGCGGCGGCGCCTGCGCCCCGACCTGCGGCGCCGATCGTCGAGCCGCCGAGTCGTCCTCCCGCGGACGCGGTCGATCGTCCGACGCCGCCGCTCGACGACGCCAGGCCACTCGCCATCGACGACTGGGTCTCGGTCGTCGGTCGCCTGAAGCTCACCGGCCTGACCCGCGAGCTGGTGCAGCAGACGGAGCTGGTGTCGCACGACGATCGCTCGATCACGCTGCGGGTGCCGTTCAAGTCGATGCTCGGCAGCGGCGGCGCGCTCGACAAGTTCAAGGCCGCGCTCGCGCAGCACTTCGGCCGACCGGTCGGTGTCACGATCGAGGTCGGGGCGGTCCGGGGCGCGACCGTCGCGGCCGTGCGCAGCGATGAGCGCGCGGCGCGTCAGGCCGACGCGCAGGCCATCATCGACGCCGATCCGTTCGTGCAGGCCGTCGTCCGCGACTTCGGCGGCGCGTCGATCGTGCCCGGATCGGTCAAGCCGGTCTGACCGGCATCAAATCACCACGCACGGAGCATTCGCCATGATGAAGAACCAACTCGCTGGAATGATGAAGCAGGTCCAGCAGATGCAGGACAACGTCAAGAAGGTCCAGGACTCGCTCGCGACGATCGAAGTCGAGGGTCAGTCGGGCGCGGGCCTCGTGAAGGTCACGATGACCTGCAAGAACGACGTCAGGCGCGTCGTGATCGATCCGTCGCTGCTCGGCGACGACAAGGACATGCTCGAGGATCTCGTTGCCGCGGCGGTCAACGACGCGGTCCGCAAGGCCGAGGCGACCGCGAGCGAGAAGATGGCGGCGGTCACGGCAGGCATGCCGCTGCCGCCGGGGATGAAGCTGCCGTTCTGACTTTTGCTTTTCGTTCCCGCCTTCGCGGGAACGACGGGCTTACGCAGCCAGCCCGGTCTGGAACACCAGCCCCGCGTGCTCCCGCATCGCGTGGAACCGGATCTTCGGCCACTCGTCCTCTGCGACCCGCAGTTCCGACACGTGGGTCGCCATGTAGGTCGGCGCGTCGACCGCGTCGTAGGCGATCCGCGCGGCGTAGAAGTCGATGAAGCGCTTCAGCTCGCGCTCGCCTTCCAACGCCGTCATGCCGTCCGCGTCTGCCGTGATCCATCGGGCGACGCGCTGCTTCGTGCCGATCAGCCGGGCCTTCACGCCGTACTCGTGCTCGAGCCGATGCAGGACCACTTCGAACTGCAGCTGACCGACCGCGCCGAGCAGCAATGCGCCGCCGAGATGCGGACGGAACACCTGGATCGCGCCTTCCTCGCCGAGTTGCGCGAGCCCGTGCTTGAGCTGCTTGGCCCGCAGCGGGTCGGCCACCTCGACCGCCTGGAACATCTCGGGCGCGAAGAACGGCAGCCCGGTGAACTGCAGCGCCTCGCCTTCGGTCAGCGTGTCGCCGAGTTGCAGCGTGCCGTGGTTCGGGATGCCGATGATGTCGCCGGCATACGCGTCCTCGGCGATCTCGCGGCGTTGCGACAGGAACGTGACGACGTTGTTCGGCTTCATCGCCTTGCCCGAACGCGTGACCTTGAGGTTCATGCCGCGCAGGAAGTGACCGGCGCAGACGCGGACGAACGCGATACGGTCGCGATGCGACGGATCCATGTTCGCCTGGATCTTGAAGACCACGCCGGCGAACTTGCTCTCGGCCGGTGAAACGGCACGCTGGATCGCACGCCGACCGAGCGGCGGCGGTGCGAGGTCGACTACGGCGTCGAGCACTTCCTGCACGCCGAAGTTGTTGACCGCCGAGCCGAAGAACACCGGCGTCTGTTTCGCGGCGACGAACGCCGCTTCGTCGAAAGTCTCGGAGGCGGAGCTGACGAGTTCGATCTCGTCGCGTGCCTTCGCGACGTAACCGGTTCCCGAATCGAAACGTTCGTCGATCAGCGGGTTGTCGAGGCCCTCGATGGTCTCGAACGCCTGGCCCGCCTTGTCTGCGCCGGCCGAGAACACCCGCATGCTGCCGGCCGCGATGTCGAACACGCCGCTGAAGTGCTTCCCCATGCCGATCGGCCACGTGAACGGCACGGCGGTCATGCCGAGCGCCTGCTCGATCTCGTCGAGCAGGTCGAGCGGCTCGCGGACCTCGCGGTCCATCTTGTTGACGAACGTGATGATGGGCGTCCCACGCGCGCGACACACTTCGAGGAGGCGAAGCGTCTGCGCTTCGACGCCGTTGGCCGCGTCGATCACCATCAGCGCCGCGTCGACCGCGGTCAGCACGCGATACGTGTCTTCCGAGAAGTCCTGGTGACCGGGCGTGTCGAGCAGGTTGATCACGCAGTCGCGGTATTCCATCTGCATCACCGACGACGCGACCGAGATGCCGCGCTGCTTCTCGATCTCCATCCAGTCGGAGGTCGCGTGGCGGCTCGCCTTCCGCGCCTTGACCGACCCCGCGATGTGGATCGCGCCCGAGAACAGCAGCAGCTTCTCGGTCAGCGTGGTCTTGCCCGCGTCAGGGTGCGAAATGATCGCAAAGGTACGGCGACGCCGTACTTCTTCGGCTTGGGAAAGGCTCTGCATGGGGGGCTCGTGGAGGTGCCGGGCTCGCGTCCTGGAATCGCGCGGCGCACAAGACTACTCGATTCCTGTTCATTGTCGGAGCAACCGCATCGACTGCCCACAGTAGAATCCGCGGCTGCCGCCATGAAGCCTTCCGTCCGCCCGCCGTCGCGACTCGAACACCTCATCGAAGGGCTTCGGCGCCTTCCGGGCGTGGGACCGAAGTCGGCGCAGCGGATCGCGTATCACCTGCTGCAGCACGACCGCGACGGCGCAGCGCTTCTCGGCAGCGCGCTGACGGAGGCGGTCGAGTCGATCCGCCACTGCGCGTCGTGCAACACGTTCACCGAGAACGAACTGTGCGACGTCTGCTCGTCGGACCGGCGCGACACCGCCTTGCTGTGCGTCGTCGAGACGCCCGGCGATCAGCTGATGATCGAGCAGACGCTGACGTACCGCGGGCTGTACTTCGTGCTGATGGGTCGGCTGTCGCCGCTCGACGGCATCGGGCCGAAGGACATCCATCTCGATCGGCTGCTGCGCCGGGCGACGGACGGCGTGGTGCGCGAGGTGATCCTCGCGACCAACTTCACGAACGAGGGCGAGGCCACGGCCCACACGATCGGCGAGCTGCTGAAGACGCGCGGCCTCGCGGTCACGCGTCTCGCGCGCGGCGTGCCGGTCGGCGGTGAACTCGAATACGTGGACGTAGGTACCATCGCGCAGGCGGTGCTCGATCGACGATCGTCCTGATCGTCGCGACCGCGGGAGTGATGAAGCCAATGGAATATCGACGACTCGGGCAGGCGGGCATCAAGGTCAGTGCGCTGTCCTTCGGCTCATGGGTTACGTACGGCAACCAGATGGACACGCGCCTCGCGCGGGAATGCATGGCCGCCGCCTACGATGCCGGCGTCAACTTCTTCGACAACGCGGAGGTCTATGCGCTCGGCAAGTCCGAGACGATCATGGGTCAGGTGCTGAAGGAACTGAAGTGGCCGCGCATCAAGTACATCGTGTCGACCAAGTTCTACTGGGGACTCGACAAGGGCCCCAACGAGCGCAACACGCTCAATCGCAAGTACCTGCATCACGCGATCGACGCTTCGTTGAAGCGCCTCGACCTCGACTTCGTCGACCTCGTGTATTGCCATCGCCCCGATCCGAACACGCCGATCGAGGAGACGGTGTGGGCGATGCACGACATGATCGCGCGCGGCAAGGCGTTGTACTGGGGCACGTCGTCGTGGCCGGCCGCCGACATCCGCGCGGCCTGGGACATCGCCGAGAAGCACCACCTGCACAAGCCGGTGGTCGAGCAGCCCGAGTACAACCTGTTCCACCGCAAGCAGGTCGAGATCGAATACGCGCGGCTGTACGACGACATCGGACTCGGCCTCACGACCTGGAGCCCGCTCGCATCGGGCCTCCTGACCGGCAAGTATCGGACCGGCGTGCCCGCGGGCAGTCGTGCGACCTTGCAGAACTACGCCTTCCTGAAAGACAGCCTGCTCGACGAGAAGAAGAACGCCATCGTCGCGCAACTCGGCGACGTCGCGGCGGACCTCGGCTGCTCGCTCGCGCAACTCGCCATCGCGTGGTGTTCGAGCAATCGCCGGGTGTCGACCGTCATCACCGGGGCGTCGCGTCCCGAGCAGGTCGTCGAGAACATGAAGGCGATGGACGTCGTCGCGCAGATCGACGGCGCGGTGAAGCAGCGGATCGACGCCATCGTCGGAGCACTCGCTTGATCGTCGCGTTCTGGTGCGTGCTGATCGCCGGCATCCTGCCGATCGGCCTGGTCGGGGAGCTCGTCAGCATCGGCACCTTG
>CAXTPX010000088.1:0-8559 GCA_964246005.1 uncultured Burkholderiaceae bacterium
GCGCGCTTCGAGCGCGAGGCGCGTGTCCTCGACGTGGCTCCGGTCGAGCGAGCGCAGCCACCGGTCGAGCGGCACCGGACCGTCGACCACGGCCACCCCCAGCAGTTCGCAGAGGCTCGCCGAGACGAACGCCGTCCCGTTCGCATAGTCGAGCTCGAACACGCCGACGCCGGTTCCTTCCTGGGCCAGCGCGAGCCGCCCCTCGGCCCGTTTCGCGCGTGCGGCGGTCGACCCGAAGCGCCCGCCGTACCAGACGAGGAAGATGCCCCATGCGACATAGATCGCCAGCGCCGCGCGATCGCCCGGGATCGACAGCCGGAACGGGCCCGACGGGTCGGTGGTGAGGACGAGATCGATCGCTCCCGCGACGAGGACGACGACCGCCGGGCCACGCCCGACCGTCGTGGCGACGAGGGCCACGGCGGGGAGGAAGAAGCAGAACGGGATGTGCTCGGCCACCCAGGGCTCCACCAGCCACTGGAGCGCTGCCGCGAGGGCGGCGAGCGCGATGCCGGTCGCGCAGGCTCGCACGCCGGCATCGAGCCCGATCGGGCCGGTGACCCCGGAGGCCGGGGCAGCGGTGGTGGAACGATCGGGCGCGCCGTTGCCCGGATGGGCCCGGTGCCGCCGATGCCGAACGTCGTCGGCCATCGTCGCCGTCAGGTCGCGACGATCGGTCGACGGCGGGCCCTCCCCGCCGCGCATGTCACCCCTCCAGTTTCGCGTCCATCGTGATGTCGGCCTTCAGCAGCTTCGACACCGGACAGCCCGCCTTCGCTGCGGCGGTGGCCTGCTCGAAGGCGGCCTGATCCGCGCCGGGGATCTTCGCCGTCACGTCGAGATGCACGGCCTTGATCGCGAAGCCGTCGCCGTCCTGGTCGAGCGACACGGTCGCGGTGGTGCGGATACTTTCGGCCGTGAGGCCGGCCATGCCGAGGATCATCGACAACGCCATCGAGAAGCAGCCGGCGTGCGCCGCGCCGATCAGCTCTTCGGGATTGGTTCCCGGACCGTTCTCGAAGCGCGCCTTGAAGCCGTACGGCGCCTCCTTCAACACACCGGTCTGCGTGGAGATCGTGCCGCCGCCTTCCTTCATGCTGCCGTGCCAGTACGCCGATCCGCTCTTCTTGATCATGTTGAGTCCTCGTAGTGGTTGGATGAACGAGTGATGCGAGCCGAGCATAGCGCGCGTGCCCGGTTCGCATCAGCCGTGCGCGAGCCAGACCAGCAGCAACGCGACCGCGGCCGGCAAAGCCTGCACGAAGAGGATCTTGCGTCCGACGGTGACCGCGCCGAAGACGCCGGCGACGATGACGCAGGTCAGGAAGAAGCATGCGATCGCGAACCCGCCCGGCGCATCGACCGCGTCGCTCGACCGGCCCAGGCCGGCAATCACGCTCCACACCAGACCCGCGACGAGGAAGCCGTTGTAAAGCCCCTGGTTGGCGGCCAACACCCTCGTCGCCTCCGCGAACTCGGGCGTCGAACCGAAGACCCGGCGCCCGACCGGACGCGTCCACAGGAACATCTCGAGCACGAGGAAGTAGGTGTGCAGCGCTGCGACCAGCAGCACGGCGACGACGGCGAGCGCGTTCATCAGGGGGTCCTCTCGAAACGGCGACTCGGGTCAATTCGGCGAATGCAGCGCGATCCTGTTTCCCTCGACGTCGAGGAAGGTCGCGTAGTAGCCGATCTCCGGCGTGATCTGCGTCTTCTCGAGCAACACCTTGCCGCCGGCGTCGTCGACGCGCATCAGCACGGTGGTCAGGTCGTCGCCGCCGTTCAGGTAGACCAGCGTCCCTTGCCGTGCGGGCAGGAAGTCCTCGGTCTTGACGATCGCGCCGCCGACGTTGTCCCGGCCCTGTTCGAACGGCAACATGCCCATGCGGCTCGGTCCCATGTCCGTCACCGGCATCGTGTAATCGAAGATGCGCTCGTAGAACATCTTCGCGCGGTCGAAGTCGTCGACCGGGATCTCGAACCAGTTGATCGCGTTGGTCTGCATGCCCATCGTGTATTGCTCCCTTCGGTTCCGAGTTTCAATGAACTACCGCTTTGCCCCGCTACCCGGCCCATCGACGATCAGGCGCTTGCCGAGGCAGATCGCATCGTCCTCCACGTACCCGAGCGCGCGATAGAAGCCGAGCGCCGCGACATTGGTCGTGCGCAACTGCAGGTTGAGCTTCGGACAGCCGCGCGCCGCGAGCAGCCGCTCGGCCTCGGCCATCAGCGCACGCGCATGGCCATGACGACGCGCATCGGCCGCGACCGCGAGGTAGTTGATCCAGCCGCGGTGACCGTCGTACCCGACCATCGCGGTCGCCACCAGGCGGCCATCGGCGAGGCCGACGAGGAACAGCTCGGGTTGCGTCGTCATCTTGCGCGCGATGTCGCGATGCGGATCGTTCCACGGCCGCGTCAACCCGCACGCGTGCCACAACGCGACGACGGCTTCGGTGTCGTCGGCTTCGAACGCGCGGATGTCGAGCTTCATGCGATCGGCGTCACGCGATCAACGTCACCAGGCGCACGTCGGCCCTCGATCCATCGATCGTCAACTCGCCGATCGAGATCGGCAACTGGAAGCGCCGGGGTCCTGCGCTGCCGGGGTTGACATAGCGGACACCGTCGCGCTCGACGACCGTGGGCTTGTGCGAATGCCCGTGAACCACGATCGACACGCCGTCGTCGAGCGCGACGCGCTTCAGGTCCGCGATGTCGTGGATCGCCTGCAACGTCACGCCCTCGACGCGCAACGTCGCGGTGGCGCCGATCCGCTCGGCCCACTCGCCTCGATCGTTGTTGCCGCGCACGGCGACCACCGGCGCGATCCGCGCGAGCGCGTCGAGCACCGACGCGTCGCAGATGTCGCCGCCGTGGACGATGCGATCGCAACCCCGGAGAAAGGCGATGGCCTCGGGGCGCAGCAGGCCATGCGTGTCCGAGATCAGTCCGATGCGCTGCATGACGATGCTTTCGAGGGGCGCTGCCCGAGCGGGTCCATGGCCGGTCGCCCGTCTTCGCGGTAGGCTCCGGCCGTGGCCGATTGCGTCCGGTCGAGCCGGGCCGATGCCATCGTACTGTGCCGCGGCGTCATGCGGGCACGGCACCCGCTCTGAACAACCCGACCTTCGATTCCATGTCTTTCATTGCAGGACCGTCGATCGACATCGAGCCCGGCGGAGCTTCACCCGACGCCGTCGCCGAAGCCGGCCCCGCAGCCGGCTTCGCAGCGAGCGAGGTCGAGCTCAAGCTGTTCGTGCCATCGTCGAGCGTCGCGCGCCTGTGGCACCCGTCGCTCGTCGAACTCGCGATCGGGCCACTGCGCATCGAGCGCATCGAGAACCGCTACTTCGACACCCCGGACCGCGATCTCGCGCGACGGCGCATGGCCTTGCGGCTGCGCCGCATCGGTCGTCGCTGGCTGCAGACGCTGAAGGTCGCGTCGGCGGACGAGCGCGACGTGCGGGCCGCCAGTGTGCGCGGCGAATGGGAGATGCCGGTGGCGGGGCCGGCGCTGGAGACGGCGCGTCTCTGCGACACGCCGTTCGCTTCGCTCGGCGCGAGCGTGCGCACGCAGCGGCTCCTCGTGCGCAACCTGCAGCCGGTCTTCACGACCAACTTCCGTCGCGAGTCGAGACTGCTGCGGCTCGCCGACGGCAGCGAGGTCGAGTTCGCATTCGACGTCGGCACGATCGCGGCCGGGCGTGGCAAGGCGAAGCGCGTGCTGCCGATCTGCGAAGTCGAGATCGAGCGAAAGGGCAACCCGGCGTCGGACGCGGCGTCCGACGCGGCGTCGCCGCCGATCAGCGGCCTGCTCGACTTCGCCGCCACGCTCGCCCGCGACATCGCACTGATTCCGCTCGCGGCGAGCAAGGCTTCGCGCGGTTATCGACTCGCGGACCGCACGCCGCTCGAGCCGCACAGGACGCAGCTGCCGGAGCCGCACGGCGACGATGCGCCGCGTGCGCACCTGTCGCGCGTGCTGGCCGCAGCGAGTGGCGCGCTGCTCGCGAACGTCCACGCGTTGTTCGAAGTCGGAACGGCGTCCGCCTCCGGCGACGGCGCGATCGAAGCGACGCTGGACGACTCGATCGACTTCGTCCATCAGGCGCGCGTCGCGGTGCGTCGCCTGCGCAGCGCATTGCGGACCTTCCGGCCGGTCCTGAAAGGTCGACGCTTCGAGTCGCTCGACGAGCGGCTGCAGGCGATGGGTCGCGTGTTCGGCGAGGCGCGCGACTGGGACGTCTTCATGACGACGACGCAGGCTCGACTCGACGAAGAGGTCGGCATCGATGCGGCGGGTCGCGACGCGCTTGCCGCGTTGCGGGCCGCAGCGGCGAGGCGTCGCGTCGACGCGCATCGGGCGCTGATGGGCTATCTCGATGCCGGTGACTTCGGCCGCACCGCGATCGCGATCGAGCGGACCATCGACCGCCTGTTCCGGGTCGAAGCGAAGGCGAGGCACGCCACGCTCGTCGAGCGCGCGCCTCGCTGGCTGTCCGATCAATGCGAACGCGTCACGTCGCGCTCGCGCCGGATCGCCGTGCTCGACGCAGAAGAGCGACACGGACTGCGGGTCGAGGTCAAGCGCATGCGTTACGCGCTCGACCTCTTCGAAGCGCTCTTTGCAGGCGACACCGTCGAGCCGTTCGGCACCGCGCTCGCCGAACTGCAGGACAAGCTCGGCAAGCTGAACGACGCGGTGGTCGCCGGCACGCTGCTCCAGTCGCTGTCGTCGAGCGAAGGCCATGCGCTCGCACAGGCACGCTTCGACGCGTGGCTGAAGCGGTACGTCCGCAGGCAGTTGCCGAAGGTCGCGGCGCTGGCGGTGGACCTCGAACTGACCACGCAGCCCTGGCGCGACGAGCCATCCGCATGACCTCGAACGCCGACCTCTTCGGAACCGACGCGCCGGTGCCGGCGCCCCGCAAGCCGGGTCGTGGCACTGCCACGGCCGACGCGATGGTCCCGCTCGCCGAGCGCCTGCGACCCCGCACGATCGACGACGTGATCGGACAGCCGCAGCTGCTCGGTCCCGGCAAGCCGCTCTCCGTCGCGTTCGAGTCGCATCGACCCCACTCGATGATCCTGTGGGGCCCGCCGGGTGTCGGCAAGACCACGCTCGCCCGCCTGATGGCCGATGCGTTCGAGGCCGACTTCATCGCGCTGTCGGCGGTGCTCGCCGGCGTGAAGGACATCCGCGAGGCAGTCACGCGCGCTGAAATGACGCGAGCCCAGTCGGGCCGCCAGACCATCGTCTTCGTCGACGAGGTGCATCGCTTCAACAAGAGCCAGCAGGATGCGTTCCTGCCGCATGTCGAGTCGGGGCTCTTCGTCTTCATCGGCGCGACCACCGAGAACCCGTCGTTCGAAGTCAACGGCGCGTTGCTGTCGCGCGCCGCGGTGTACGTGCTGACGAGCCTGTCGCCCGACGACCTCGACGCGCTCGTCGAGCGCGCGTTGAACGATCCGCTCGCGCCCGAGATGCAGCACGTGACGTTCGCACCATCGGCCCGCAAGACGTTGATCGCGAGTGCCGACGGCGACGCGCGCAAGCTGCTCAACAACCTCGAGATCGTCGCGACGGCGGCCGAGGCCGGTACCGAGTCCTCGGACGCCACCGTTACTGTCCTGGTCGACGATGCGCTGCTCGCGCGCGCCCTGTCCGAGAACCTGCGTCGCTTCGACAAGGGCGGCGACGCGTTCTACGACCAGATCAGCGCGCTGCACAAGGCGGTGCGCGGCAGCCATCCCGATGCATCGCTGTACTGGTTCGCCCGCATGCTCGACGGCGGCGCGGACCCGCGCTATCTCGCGCGCCGGATGATCCGCATGGCGAGCGAGGACATCGGCCTCGCGGACCCGCGTGCGTTGCGCGTGACGCTCGATGCGGCCGACGTCTACGAGCGCCTCGGCAGTCCCGAAGGCGAACTCGCGCTGGCCGAGGCGGTGATCTATCTCGCGTGCGCCGCGAAGTCGAACGCGGTGTACACGGCGTTCGGCGCAGCCCGCAGCTTCGTCAAGCAGGACGGCTCGCGCCCCGTGCCGCCGCACATCCGCAACGCGCCGACGAAGCTGATGAAGGACCTGGGGTTCGGCAAGGCGTATCGCTACGCGCACGACGAGCCCGAGGCCTACGCGGCCGGCGAGCGCTACCTGCCGGACGGCATGCCCGAGCCGGGTTGGTACCGGCCCGTGCCGCGCGGTCTGGAGGCGCAGATCCGCGAGAAGCTCGCGCATCTGCGCGCGCTGGACGATGCGGCACGCGACGGCGTGGACGACGGACCTCGCTCGATCCCCGATCCGTCGTGACCGTTCGGTCGGCGTTCGATATCCTTCGACGCGCTCGACGATTCACGAGTCGTGGAACGGCGGCACCGGCTTCCGACCTGCGCTGTTTCCTTCGCCCGACCAACGTCAAAGGATCGACCGATGCTTCGCTCCCGTGTGATGGCTGGTGTGCTGTCGTTCGTGGTCCTCGCGCTGCAGTGTGGGCACGAGGTCGCGGCGCAGGCGCCCGGCCCGGAGCAGATCGCCGCATCGACGGCGCGCGTCACGCCTTACGGTCACACGTTCATCGCACCGGCGGGATTCACGATGACGACGCAGGATCATGCCGTCGTGCTGCAACCGCCCGAAGGCGATTCGACCATCGCGGTGGTGGATGTCGATGAACCCACGGCCGACGCGTCGAGCGCCGACGACGCGGTCGCTCGGGGCTGGGCTGCCATCCGCCCCGGCTTCGAACGCAAGCTGAAGCTCGCGACGCCGAGGCCGTCCCGCAACGGCTGGCAGGACGTTCGCGTCTACGAGTACGAGACGTCGCCGAACGAGAAGGCCGTGGTGTACGCGGTCGCGCGTCGCTCGGCCGTCGGCGACGGCAGGGCCTGGAGCGTGGTGCTGGTCGACGGCACCGAAGGCACGATGGAGAAGCGTGGGGGTCCGATCTCGCAGATGTTCGCGAGTCTTCGACCGCTCGGCTACGTGCGCGAGAACCTCGCCGGCCGCACGCCGCATCCGCTCGACGCCGAACGCATCGCGATCCTCGAGCGCTTCGTCGCGGACGGCATGAAGCAACTGGACGTGCCCGGCGTCGGCCTCAGCCTCATCGACGGCAACCAGGTCGTCTACGAAGGCGGGCTCGGCGTGAAGACGCTGGGTCGTCCGGACCCGGTCGATGCCCATACGCTGTTCATCGCGGCATCGAACACGAAGGCGATGACGTCGCTGCTGCTCGCACAAGCCGTCGATGCCGGCAAGCTGCGCTGGGACGAGCCGGTCGTCGAGGCATACCCGGCGTTCCGGCTCGCGGATCGGGCGACCGCGCAGCAGGTGCTGATCCATCACCTCGTGTGCGCCTGCACCGGCATGCCGCGCCAGGACCAGGACTGGCTGTTCAACTACCGCAGGAGGAAGGCGGCATCGACCTTCGACCTGCTCGCGCAGATGAAACCGACGAGCGGCTTCGGCGAGGTGTTCCAGTACAGCAACCTGATGGTCGGGGCCGGTGGCTACGTCGCGGCCAGCGTGCTGGCGCCGGGGGTCGAGCCCGGGGCCGCCTACGACCGCCTGATGCAGGAGCGCATTTTCGCGCCCCTCGGCATGAACGACACGACCTTCGACTTCGCGCGCGTGCTGAAGACCGACCATGCGTCGCCGCACGGCGAGACCATCGACGGCGTCGTCTCGGTCGAGCCGATGGAGCTCAACTACGCGATCGTCTCCGCGCGGCCGGCCGGCGGCTTGTGGACGAGCCCGCACGACCTCAGCCGCTTCGTGCTGATGGAGCTCGCGAAGGGTCGCTCGATCGATGGCAGGCGGATCGTCTCCGAAGAGAACCTGATGGAGCGTCGCAAGCCGCAGGTCGTGGTGAGCGAGGACGTCAACTATGGAATGGGCCTCTTCGTCGACCACCAGCTCGGCATCGAGATCATCCATCACGGCGGCGACCTGATCGGCTATCACAGCGACATGATCTGGTTCCCGGCGTACGGCCTCGGTGCCACCATCCTCACCAACGCCGATGCCGGGTACTACCTGCGCGGTCCCTTCCTGCGCAAGTTGCTCGAGGTGGTCTTCGACGCGAAGCCCGAGGCGGACGATCAACTGAAGGTGGCCGCCGCGAATCGCATCGCGAACATCCGCAAGGACCGCGAGCGCCTCGTGGTCCCGGCCGACCCGGCGCTGGCCGTGAAGCTCGCGCGGCAGTATGCGAACCCCGCGCTCGGCAAGCTGCTCGTGAGTCGGCACGGCGAGCAGGTGCGCTTCGACTTCGGGGAGTGGCGGAGCGACGTCGCGTCGCGCGTCAACGACGACGGCACGACCACGTTCGTCACGATCGACCCGGGGTTCGCCGGCTTCGAGTTCGTGGTCGCGACCCAGGACGGCAAGCGGTCGCTGTTGTTGCGCGATGCGCAGCACGAATACCCGTTCGTCGAGACGGGCCGCGCGGCGCTCGCGACCAAGTAGCGGGTTGCCCGGTCACGCCATCGGTTGCGATCGCGTGAAAGCCGCAAGCTGCGCCTCGAACGCACGCCGATACGCGGGTCGTGCTTC
>CAXTPX010000089.1:0-8551 GCA_964246005.1 uncultured Burkholderiaceae bacterium
GGCCGGCAACCGGCCGATGAAGAAGCCGGCGGACTTCAAGGGCATGAAGATGCGCATCCAGTCGTCGAAGGTGCTCGACGCGCAGATGCGGGCACTGGGCGCGCTGCCGCAAGTGATGGCCGCCTCCGAGGTCTACCAGTCGCTGCAGACCGGTGTCGTCGACGGGACCGAGGGTGTGCCGTCGGGCCTGTACACGCAGAAGCTGAACGAGGTATCGAAGTACATGACGCTGTCCGACCACGGCCACCTCGCGTATGCGGTGATCGCGAACAAGGCGTTCTGGGACGGCTTGCCGCCCGACGTGCGGACGACGCTCGAAGGCGCGCTGAAGGACGCGATCGACTACGGCAACGCGGCCGCGAAGAAGGACAACGCCGACGCGGTCGCCGCGATCCGGGCCATCGGCAAGACCGAGGTGACGGTCCTGACACCGCAGCAGAAGGAAGAGTGGCGTCAGGTGCTGTTGCCGGTCCATCGCGAAGTGGAGGGCCGGATCGGCAAGGACCTGATCCAGCAGGTCTACGCGACGACCGGCTTCGGCGCCGTGAAGTGATCTCGCCGATCTTCCTT
The DNA here is from genome assembly GCA_964246005.1 of uncultured Burkholderiaceae bacterium. Lineage (GTDB taxonomy): Bacteria > Pseudomonadota > Gammaproteobacteria > Burkholderiales > Burkholderiaceae_D > CAHJXF01. Next base: position 571 of record CAXTPX010000089.1, read on the forward strand.
TCGTCGTTCCCGCGCGGGCGCGCACTTGCAGGATGCGCCAGTGTCGTTGCCGCGCGTCACGCCAATGGATTCCCGCGTTCGCGGGGATGACGGCCCGCCTCTCATTGCCAGAAGGAAATCAAACCATGAAGTTGCATTCCCTGATCATCGCTGCGCTGCTGGGCGCAGCGTCGTCGTGCGCGTCGGCGCAGCAGCCCATCGTCATCAAGTTCAGCCATGTCGTGGCCGCCGACACGCCGAAGGGCAAGGGGGCCGAGCGCTTCAAGCAGCTCGCCGAAGAACGCCTGAAGGGTCGCGTGAAGATCGAGGTCTACGCGAACTCGGTGCTCTACAAGGACAAGGAAGAGATGGAGGCGCTGCAGCTGGGGGCCGTGCAGATGCTGGCGCCGTCGCTCGCCAAGTTCGGGCCGCTCGGCGTCAAGGAGTTCGAGGTGTTCGACCTGCCGTACATCTTCGCCGACAAGGCGGTGCTGCAACGGGTCGAGGAAGGGCCGGTCGGCGCAGCGTTGTTCAAGAAGCTCGAGACGAAGGGCATCAAGGGCCTCGCCTACTGGGACAACGGCTTCAAGGTGATGAGCGCGAACAAGCCGCTGCATCAGCCGGCCGACTTCAAGGGCCTGAAGATGCGCATCCAGTCGTCGAAGGTGCTCGAGGCGCAGATGCGTGCGTTGGGCGCGTTGCCGCAGGTGCTGGCCTTCTCCGAGGTCTACCAGGCGTTGCAGACGGGCGTCGTCGACGGCACCGAGAACCCGCCGTCGAATCTCTACACGCAGAAGATGAACGAGGTGCAGAAGTATGTCGCGATCAGCAACCACGGGTACCTGGGGTATGCGGTGATCGTCAACAAGAAGTTCTGGGACGAGTTGCCGGCGGACGTCCGCACCGGGCTCGAAGGGGCGATGAAGGACGCGACGCGTTATACCAACGCGATCGCGCAGACCGAGAACGACGACGCGCTGGCGAAGGTCAAGGCGACCGGCAAGACGCAGGTCTACGAGCTGACCGATGCGGAGAAGACGGCATGGAAGAAGGTGCTGGTGCCGGTCCAGGACGAGATGAAGTCGCGCATCGGCAAGGAGACGGTCGAGGCGGTGCAGAAGGAGGCGGTGGCGCTGGGGGTGAAGTGACTTGCCTCGTCGGTCCCGCGCAAGCGGGAACCCGGTGTCGCTGGTCTTGAATCCGGGGCGTCAGGTTTCCTTGAACATGTCCGAGACGAGATTGTGCTTGCGCAGCTTGTCGTAGAAGGTCTTGCGGGGCAGACGCAGAAGCTCGCTCGCGGCGGATGCACGGCCGCCGCTCGCCCGCATCGAATCTTCGAGCAGATGTCGTTCGAAGGCTTGCATCGTTTCTTCGAAGCTCGGCGAGGCGGCCCCGGCGTCTGACGCGAACGCATCGGGGAGGCCCAGTACGTGTCGGTGGGCGACGTTGCGCAGCTCGCGGACGTTGCCTGGCCACGAGTAGGCCATCAGGCGATTCATCGTCGAGCGCACCAGCGGTGCTGCGGTTTTCCCGTAACGTTTCGCGGCCTGCCCGGCGAAGTGCTCGAAGAGCAGCGGGATGTCTTCGAGGCGGTCCCGCAGCGGCGGGACCTGGATGATCGCCAGTCCGAGTCGATAGTAGAGGTCGCTCCGGAATCGGTCTTCACTCATGCGTCGCAGGTCCGCCTTGCTGGCCGCGACGATGCGAGCCGTGAGCGGGATCGACTCGTTCGAGCCGAGTCGCTCGAACTGGCGTTCCTCGAGCACGCGAAGCAGCTTGATCTGGAGGACCAGCGGCATCGTCTCGATCTCGTCGAGGAACACCGTGCCGCCGCAGGCGTGCTCGAGCTTCCCGATGCGCTTCTTCGACGCGCTCGTGAAGGCGCCTGCCTCGTGGCCGAACAGCTCGGCCTCGAACAACGAATCCGGCAGCCCCCCGCAGTTGAGCGCGACGTAGTTGCTGTCGCGGCGGGCGCTGCGTTCGTGCAGGGCCCGGGCGACCAGCTCCTTCCCCGTGCCGGTCTCTCCGTGGATGAGGACGTCGGCGTCGGTCTCCGCGAGATCGAGGATCTGTCGTCGAACGAGCTCGATCGAGGACGATGCCCCGACGATGGTGCCCTCGGTTTCCCTGCGGCTCGCCAGGCGCCGTCGAAGCTCCCCGACCTCCAGCGTCAACGATCGCTTGTCGATGGCACGGGCGACGACCTCGCACAAACGGTCGGACGGAAACGGCTTCTCGATGAATTCGTAGGCGCCCGCGCGGACGGCCTCGATCGCCATGGGCACGTCGCCGTGTCCGGTGACCAGGATGACCGGTAGCTGCGGGTCGATGGCTTGCGTGCGGCCGAGCAGCTCGAGGCCGCTCATGTTCGGCAGACGCACGTCGGTCACCAGCACGACCGGCGCCGCGAGCGTGAGGTGGACGAGCGCCTGTTCGGCCGACTCGAAGGCGGCGACGCGAAGGCCGGCGAGCTCGAGTGCCTGCTGGCTCCCCCGTCGAACCGCGGCGTCGTCCTCGACATAGATGATCGTCACGTCAGACATGTTCGTGCGTCTCCTGCGCGATCGGAAGCTCGATGACGAACTCGGTTCCGTCGCGTGTGTTGTGTCCCTTGAGTATCCCTCCGAACTCCCTGACGATCTCGGCGGAGATCGGCAAGCCGAGGCCCAATCCCTGACCTGCGGCCTTGGTCGTGAAGAACGGTTCGAACAGACGACCCAACGCCTCGTCGTTCAAGCCGATGCCGCTGTCACGAACCACGATCCAGGCGAAGCCGTCGACGCTGCGAACCGTGATCGACAGGATGCGGCGACTCGCGGGCCGCATGGCGTCGATCGCGTTGTTGATGAGGTTGACCAGCACTTGCTCGAGTCGATTGGCGTCGGCCAGGCCGGCGAGGGGCTCGGTCGGAAAGGACGTCCGGGTCGTCACGCCTTCCTGCTGGAGGCGGACGCGCAGCAGCGAGATCGTGTCCTGCACGACCGTCTGCAGATCGGTGCTCACGCGAAGCGGAGGCGCCTTCCGCGCGAAACTCTTCAGCTGGCCGGTGATCTTTCCCAAGCGTGACACCAGTTGCGAGATCTCCGCGAGGTTCTCGACCGCCTCCTCGACGCGGCCGCGTCGCAGCAGCACGGCGGCGTTGTCCGACAGCGTCTGCAATGCCGCGAGCGGCTGGTTGAGCTCATGCGTGATGCTCGTCGCCATCTGGCCGAGCGCAGCCATCTTGCCGGAATGAACCAGCTCCTCGAACGTCTTCTTCAGGGCGACCTCGGTCTTCTCTCGCTCTCCGATCTCGTGCTTCAGGTGCATATTGGCGTGGCGTAACGCTTCGGTGCGCGACTGGACCTGACGCTCGAGGTCGTCGTAGGCCTGCTCGAGGTCGAGCTTGGCCTTCGATCGGCTCACCTGCGTACGCCGTCGCTGCCGCAGATACAGCCCGAACAGGAAGAAGGCGATGGCGCCGAAGCCGGTCGTCGCGGCGGCATTGCGCGCGGCGCTACGGGCGGGGTCGAGGCTCGTGAGCGTGATGAGGCGCCAGTCGGTGCCCGGCACCGGTCGATCGAGGACGAGGTAATCGAACGACAGCGGATTCGCATTCGAGCGGTGGAAGGTCGCGCCGGGACGAAAGCGCACCGTACCCGGCGGATCGAACACGCGCGACCGCGTGAGCTTGCCGATCGCGTCGAACGCTTTCAGCGTGTGATATTGGCGTGACGTCGTCAGCTGGGCGACCGTGCGTGCGTCCAGCGGCTCGAGCGTCTTGAACAACATCTGCCTGAGCGACGTGAGGAAGATGATGCCGTTCGCGTCGGTGGCGAGTGCGATCTCGTCCGCGTCCTGCAGGCTGTTGTCGAGGCTGTGCAGACTGACCTTGACGGTGACCACGCCCACCAGGTGCTCGCCGTCGAATACGCGTGAGGCGAAGTAGTACCCCGGTTCATTACTGACGGTTCCGACGCCGTAGTAGTGACCGCGTCCGTTCAGCAATGCGTCCTTGAAATACGGGCGGAAGCTGAAATTCATCCCGACGAAGCTGTCGCGCCGTCGGTAGTTGCTCGCTGCGATCGTCCGGCCACTCAGGTCCATCACGTAGATGTCGAGCGCCTGCGATTCGCGCGCGACGATCTCGAGGTAGGCACTGAGCTTGTCGGCAGACCGGACGCCGGGCGCTTTCAGCAGGCCGACGAGGTCGTCGTTCAGGCCGAGGATCGATGCGAGGTAGTCGTAGCGTCGCATCTCGCCGATCAGGCCGCCGCGATACACCTCGAGTCGCTGAGCCGCCGTGTCGCCGAGCGACGAGATGGTCGCGCGCTCGGTGGCGACGTACGCCGACGTCGTCGCCAACCCCGCGATCAGCACGCACGCAACGATCTCGACGTAAAGGCGAACGATCTTCCTCACGGGTGCCCTGCATGCCAATGGGACGGCAAGCTTCGTGAAAAAGGGCCGACATTGCAACCAGGACAGACGCCGCCGGGCGAGCGCCGCTGCTGCGATGCGACACGGCGGAACCTCGCACATTCGCGTCTGCCTTCGTGCGGGAATCCACACAAGCCCGTGCCGGTCGTCGATCGCTCTCCTGCGAAGGCGCGCCTCCGGGCCGGACTCGTGGTCTGGCATGGACCGTGCAATCCACGAGGCAGCCGCTCGGTTGGCACAGACGGCGACAACTCAGGGAGACACCATGCATTTTTCCGTCAAGCGAGGGCATTCGCTCCTCGCGTGCGTTCTCTTGGCGTCTGCGCTGTCCGGTTGCGGCAGTGACGACAACGGCAATTCGACGACGGTCGCGACGACGCCCCCGGTCGTGCAGGTCCTCTCGTCGCAGCCGCAGATGGTCTCGGGCACGACCGCGCTGGTCGATGCGGCGGTGGATGTCAAATCGGCGTTCTCGGTCACGTTGAACGGCGCCGACGTGTCGGGGTCGTTCAAGATCAATCCTTCGAATCCGACCCATGTCGTCGGTGTCGTCAGTGGTGTCGTACCGGGCAGCAACACCGTGGTGGTCTCGCAGAAGGGCGTAGCGACCAGCCTGGCGCTGACCGGTTATCCGATCGCAGGTCCGATCTTCTCCGGACCGCACCAGTCGCCCTTCATCTGTCAGACGAGTACGTTCCTGTTGCCCGACGGAACCACGTTCGGGCCCGCGCTCGACGCCGACTGCTCGGCGGCGCCGAAGGTCACGTACATGTACCTGAAGACCGGTGGAACCGCGCTCGTGCCCTTGCCGAGCACGACGACACTGCCCGCCGACATCGCGTCGACGACCACCACCGCCGGGGTCACCGTTCCCTTCGTCGTGCGCGTCGAAACGACCACCGTCGATCGCGGCATCAACCAGACCGCTGTCCTTCACGACCCGACCACCGAGGTGACCCCGGCGCCGGTGACCCCACCGAAAGGGTGGAACAAGCGCCTGATCGCCGTCGAGGGTTTCGGTTGTCCCGGCGGCTGGTACATCCAGGGCGGCGCAGAGGGCAACCTGACCCTTGCCGGCTTCGATTTCAGCCTGTTGGCCGTCAAGCGGCTGGGTGAGGGTTATGCAACGTTCGCCAACACGCTGAACCATGCTTCGAACAACTGCAACGCAGTCCTCGAAAGCGAATCGGTGATGATGTCCAAGGAGGCCTTCATCAAGACGTACGGCGTCCCCGACATCACCGTCAGTGCCGGGTGTTCGGGTGGTTCGTACGGAAGCTCGCAGCCTGCCGATCGCATTCCCGGGCTGTTCGACGGCATCCTGATCGCCTGCACGTTCCCGGACCCGCTGGGCATCGCCTTCTCCGGGTCCGATGGTCATCTGTTGAGTCACTACTGGGCGGTGACCAATCCAACCGGATTCACCGACGCACAGAAGCTGGCGGTCAATGGCTACAAGGGCATCCAGGCGTTCCTGGACGCGGCCAACCAGTCGGGCCGTACCGATCCGGTTCCGGGGCGGATCGACATCGCGGGCTACTCGTCGGCGACGTGGAGCCCCGTGGTACCGCTCGGGCTGCGCTACGACCCGGTCTCCAACCGGACCGGCGCCCGTCCTACCGTGTACGACGCGGCGAAGAACATCTACGGCACCAATCCGGCGACGGGGTTCGCCTTGCGTCCCTTCGACAACGTCGGCGTGCAGTACGGTCTGAACGCATTGAACGCAGGCACCATCACCACGACGCAGTTCCTGGACATGAACGCGGCGATCGGCGGCTACGATCAGGACTTCAACTACGTGGCAAATCGAGTCGTCGGTGATCCGGGCGCCATCACGCGCGCCCAGCAGGGTGGACTGCAACTCTACGGCGGTGGCGGTCTCGCGAACATCCCGGTGTTCGATTTTTCAGGCATCTACAACGACGACGGCGGCTACCACTATCAGTGGTTCCACTTCGCGATGCGCGAGCGGATGCTGCAGGCGAATGGCGACACGTTGAATCACGTCATGTGGCGCGGCAACCTGGTTCCGGCCGAGACGGCCTGGGCTTCGTTCATCAAGTGGGTGGTCGCCTACAAGTCGGACACCGCGGCCGGCACGCAGCGCGCGAAGGTCATTCGCGACAAGCCCGCGGAAGCAGTCGACGGTTGCTGGAGCAACACGACCACGTTCATCACCGAACCACAGACGCTGAGCAGCGCGCCGAATACCACGTGCAACACGTTGTTCCCGTCGTGGACGTTCCCGCGTTACCAGGCCGGCGGCACGCTTGCCGCGAACATCATCAAGTGCACGTTGAAGCCGGTGGTCGCGAGCGACTATCGGGTGAGCTTCACGGCGGCCGAGCTCACGCGATTGAACTCGATCTTCCCGGGCGGCGTCTGCGACTTCACGAAGCCCGGGGTGAACCAGACCGCCGTCGTGCCGAACGGCTCGTTCGGTCCATCGTTGGCCAACCTGGTCTTCGACATCACCAAGCAGTAGCACTCCTGCACGCCGGGCCCGACCAGATCCTCGAGCCCGGTGTCGTGCCCGGTGTTTCACCGGCATCCGACGTCACTGGATTCCCGCGTACGCGGGAACGACGAGATCGTGCGGTCGCTCGTCTCGAGGCGTCGTTCCCGCGCAGGCGGGAACCCAGGGTCGTTGCGTGGTCTTCCACCCGCACCCGACGTCACTGGATTCCCGCGTCCGCGGGAATGACGAGATCGGCGGCCGCTCGTCTCGAGGCGTCGTTCCCGCGCAGGCGTAGAACCTGGGTGTCGCCGGCCCCGTGTTCCGGTCATTGAATTCTCGCGTCCGCGAAAAGACGGCATCTCGAGAAGCGGGCGATCGACCTCAAACAACGCTCGATGCCGCAATGCTTGACGCCGTGACGTTCGATGCACGACGCTCGACGGTTGACGCATCGAAGAAGACCCCGGTCCACGTAGTGCACCGACGAGGTCCGCCGCGGGTCGGCGCCCATTCCAGGAGGCAGTGGTGATCAACAAGTTCCTGAACCATCTGGAAGAGTGGCTCATCGCGAGCCTGATGGGTGCCGCGACGCTCCTGATCTTCGTCGCGGTCGTGCATCGCTACGCATCCGGCATCCCGGTCATCCAGGACTACGCGCTGAAGATCAACCTGAGCTGGGCGCAGGAGCTGTGCATCTACATGTTCGTGTGGATGGCCAAGTTCGGCGCGGCGTACGGCGTCCGGGAAGGCGTGCATGTCGGGGTCGACGTGCTGATCGCGCGGCTGCCGACCGAGTGGCGGAAGATCGGGGTCTATGTCGCCATCTTCGGCGGCATGTTCTTCACCGGGATCATCGGCACGCTCGGACTGCGCTTCATCTGGGAGAACGGCATGCACTACGCCGTCTTCAACCTGCTCGGGATGGACACCGGCGACCTGCCCGAAGGGCCGACCACGCCCGACCTCGAGTGGCCGACCTGGTTCATCTACTCGGCGGTGCCGATGGGCTCGTTCCTGATGTGCTACCGCTTCGTCCAGGTCGGCTGGGTGTTCTGGAAGACCGGTGAGATGCCGAAGCACGACGAGGCGGCCGTCGAGGGACTCGACGACATGGAGATGGAG
>CAXTPX010000090.1:0-8518 GCA_964246005.1 uncultured Burkholderiaceae bacterium
GAGCGGATCGGGACGACCGTGGCCGACGTCGCAGAACGGGCAGCGACGCGTGCACTTGTCGCCCATGATCATGAACGTCGCGGTGCCCTTGCCGAAGCACTCGCCGATGTTCGGACAGCTCGCCTCCTCGCACACGGTGTGCAGCTTGTGTTCGCGCAGGATCTGCTTGATCTCGTTGAAGCGATGCGTCGATGCCGCGCCGCCGGCCCGCACGCGAATCCACTCGGGCTTCCGCAGGCGCTCGACCGGTTCCACGACGATCGGGATACGACCGTAGGCGCGTTGCGTCTTCTCGCGCGCCTTCTGCTTGATGGTGGGGTCGTAGGCATCCATGGCGGTTCTACATCGAGGCGACTTCAAGATGTCGGCGCAGCACCGCCGACACGCGGCCACCGACGTCGGCGATCGACGTTGCGACGCCCAGCGTCGCCAGATCGATCGTTCGCAGACCTGCGTAGCCACACGCGTCGATCGCGTCGAAAGGGGTGAGGTCCATCGACACGTTGAGGCTCAGTCCGTGAAAGCTTCGGCCGTTGACGATCTTCAGGCCGAGGGCAGCGATCTTCTGCGATTCACCCTCGTACGGCACGTAGACGCCCGGTGCACCGGGCTTCGTATGACCTGCCAGATTATACGCAGCGAGTACCTCCACGACAGTGTCCTCGATGAGTCGCACGAACTCGCGCACCTTGATGCCACGGCGCCTCAGATCGATCAGCAGGTAGGCGATCAACTGGCCCGGGCCGTGATAGGTGATCTGCCCGCCACGTTCGGTGCGGACGACCGGCACGCTCACCGCGGTACGCAAGTGGACGAGGCGTCCTGCCTGCCCGAGCGTGTAGACCGGCTCGTGCTGCAGCAGCCAGATCTCGTCGGGCGTCGTTTCGTTTCGCGCGGTCGTGAACGCGAGCATCGCTTCGCGTGTCGACTCGTACGGCGCAACACCGAACGTGCGAACACGGACGCCTTCGCTGCTCACCTCGCCCTCACGTCCGCTGCCGCATCGTTCGATACTCTCACCAGAAGCCAGTGCTTCGCCAGATGCCGTGTACGTCAGCCGCCCGACCAGGAGTTTCGATGCAGCGCCGCCCGACCCAGCTTCATTCACCGTATCTCGGGGCCGTGATCGTGGCCATGGCCGCCTGGTGCTCCTCGGCGACAGCGATCGACCTCGATGACTGCAAGTCGCTCGAGGACGACGCGAAGCGGCTCGCCTGCTACGACAGCGCCACCGGGCGGAACGCGAGCCAGGCCGAACGGACGGCGCCTGCTGCAACCGGACCGGCCACCGCGGGCAGCGGACTGCTCGCACGGCTCTTGCCCGACCCGACGCGTCCCGGCGCACGCCCCTCGTCCCTCGCCGAGCGCTGGGATCTCGACGTGGCGCCGAATCCCGAGTTGTTCGCCCTGCGCGCCTACAAGCCGATCTACATTCTGCCCGCGTTCTACTCGAGCAGTCCGAACCTTCGTCCTTCGAGCCCCAATCCCGAGAACAACGCCACGCTCGCCGGGCCGATCGACCACCTCGAGGGAAAGTTCCAGGTCAGCGGCAAGGCGAAGCTGCTCGACGACGTCGGCGTCAGCGGCGGCGCGTTGTGGTTCGGGTACACGCAGACCTCGCACTGGCAGGTCTACAACGAAGAACGCTCGCGACCGTTCCGCGAAACCAATTACGAGCCCGAATTGATCTACACGGCGCCGACCAACTATTCGATCTTCGGGTTGGACGGGCGCCTCGTCGGGCTGTCGCTGACCCATCAATCGAACGGGCAGGACAATCCACGGTCACGCAGCTGGAACCGCGTGATCGGACAGGTCGGGCTCGAGAACGACGACTGGGCGCTGCTGGTTCGACCGTGGCTGCGCCTGCGCGAGAAGGTCGGCAAGGACGACAACCCCGACATCCTCGATTACGTCGGTCGCGGCGACCTCGTCGCCATCCGCAAGCTCGGCAACCAGCAGATCGCGGTCACGCTCCGGCATTCGCTGAAGACCGGCGACCGCGCGCACGGCTCGCTCGCAGTCGACTGGGCGTTCCCGGTCTACGGCTATCTGAAGGGACACATCCAGCTCTTCACCGGCTACGGCGAAAGCCTGATCGACTACAACCACCGGCAGAACTCGATCGGGGTCGGCGTCTCGGTCGGCGAGTGGCTGTGATGCCGACCGCTCAGCGCGGCGCCGGCGGCATCGGCGGCTTGCCCGCCTCTCCGTCGCGACCGTGCATCCGTCCCATCCACTCCCCCATGCGCTCGCGCATGCCGTGATGCTGCGACAGTCGCGAGCGCAGGAACTCGCGTACCTGGCCGCGCTGTACCGGGTTCAAGCTGGCGTAGACCGCAAACCAGGCATCGCGCACGGCAGTCATCTTCGCGCGCCGCTCCGCGTCGGCGCTGTCCATGTCGGCCGCGAGCTTGCGCGGATCGAAGTCGGGATCGTCGAGCATCGCCGCCATCCGATCGCGCCGCGCCTTCATCTTCTCGCGCCCGTCGGTCGGCGGCTTCATCTGTTCTTGCGCCCGGTCCCACAACGCCGCCTGGCTCGGGCTCAGCTTCAAGGACGTCTTGAGGCGCTCGACTTCGCGCATCATGTGACCGCCGGGCATGCCGCGGCCTTCGGAGCCGGGACCGTGCGGCGGCATCGGCTGGCCGGGCGCGGCCGTCTGCGCCTCGGCGAGGGTGGTGATGGCGACGCCGCCGCCCACGGCGACCGCAACGACCATCAGGCCGGACGCGATACGGGTCAGTGTGCTGTTCATCGAGGATCCAATCGTTGTCGGGTTGTGTGAATCACGGCGGACGGTCGGCATTGCAGGCCGTTCCTCGCCGATTCGGGTGCGCCGATTGTGCCGAGGGGGTCTCGACGCAGGCGTCATCGACAACGGGGAACCGATTGCAGTTTGTTTCACGGCGGCTTCGACGCAACGGTTCTTCCTAGAATGGGACCATGAACATGACCATCAAAGATCCATCACCCGCCACCGACCAGCGGTTCGCGACGCAGAAGGCCCAGCCGGCAGCGGCCACGATGCGGCGACTCCTGGTCGTCGACGACGACGCGGACTTGCGGCAGTTGCTGTCGACCTACCTGTCGCGCCACGGTTACGACGTGCTGCTGCTGCCGAATACCGAACAGCTCGACGCCTATCTCGATCGCTACAACCCGCACCTCGTCATCCTCGACCTGATGATGCCGGGCGAGGACGGGCTCGCCGCGTGCCGCCGGCTGCGCGGAAAGAACGACACGACCCCCATCGTCATGCTGACCGCGCGCGATGAGACGGTCGATCGCATCGTCGGACTCGAGATGGGTGCGGACGATTATCTGGGCAAGCCGTTCGAGCCGCGCGAGTTGCTGGCGCGGGTCGAGTCGGTGCTGCGACGTCACGCGATGTCGTCGTTCGAAGGCGCCGCGAAACCGTTCGTGTTCGGCCCGTTCGAATGCAACTTCGCTGCCCGGCAACTGACGCGCAACGGCGTGCCGGTGCCGCTGACCGGCGGAGAATTCGTGTTGCTGAGCGCCTTGATCCGCAACGCCAATCGTCCCCTGAAGCGCGAGCGTCTCCTGGAGCTCACCCGGGGCGGCCCGGTCGACTCGCCGCGCGACAGCCTCGACCGCGCGATCGACATGCAGATCTACCGGTTGCGCCGTGCGATCGAGGACGACCCGGCCCGCCCGCGCCACATCCGGACGATCTGGGGCGTCGGCTACGTCTTCGTGCCGAACGCCGACGCGCCGGACGCTTCGGACCCGACGCAGCCCGTCGCGTAGCACAGCGCGATGTTCGGCCTGGCGCGCTCGCTTCGCGGGCGCACGGTGCTGCTGACCGTCGTCGGCATCATCGCCTGCGAGTGCGTCACCTTCGGGATCCTCGGCATCTACCGTCACACGTTGCTCGCCGGTCGCGCACGCGACTTCGTCAGCGGTCAGGTCGAGATGGTTCGAACGGCGCTGACGCACGCGGCGCCCGAGCAGGTGGCCGACGAGCTCGAACGGCCACCGCGCGAGCGGCGCGGACGCGGGCTGTTCGCGCCGCGCGACAATCGTGCGGCGGACGCGAGGCGGTCGCAGGTCGACCCGAACACGCCGCCGAGGGAAGACGGGTCGCCCGAGTCCGCGCGGCCGCCCCCAGGCGATCCGCTCCGGGCCGGCGACACGCTCGTCGGGCCGAGCTACGGTGGTGCGCCGCCGCGTCCCCGCATGCGCCTGGTCCGCGACCTGCCCGCCAACGCGACCGACGTCGAGCCGACCGACCTCGCGCTGCCACAGGTCGTGACCGCGCTCCGGGACGAGTTCGGCGAGGACGCGCTTCGATTCACCGAGGAGCCCGAGCCCGCGGTCTGGGTCCACATGCCGTCGGCGAACTGGTGGTTGATGCTGCCGTTCTCCCGCTACGCGTCGCCGCCCATTCCATGGCCGATCGTGTTCGCGACGTTCGCGGCCGTGACCTTGATGGGCATCCTCGTCGGGTTCTACATGTTCCGGCTCGCACAGCCGCTGCGGGCGTTGTCCGAAGCGGCGGCCACTTACCGGATCGGCCAGCGTCCCGCTCTGCCGCTCGCCGGGCCGGAAGAGATCCGGGCGGTCACGCGGCAATTCAACGCGATGGCGGAACGTCTCGAACGCGACGACTTCGAGCGCCGGACGATGCTCGCGGGTTTGCCGCACGACCTGCGTGCGCCGCTCTCGCGGGCGAGGCTCCGGCTCGAACTGATGGACGACGCGCCGGACAGTCCGAAGCCGGGGCTGCAGAAGGACCTGGCCGAAGTCGGCCGGATCGCAGACCAGTTCGTCGCCTATCTGCGCGGCCTCGATCACGATCGCAGCGGGTTCGCGAAGGTCGCGTTGCACGAACTCGTCCGCGACCGTGGTCTCGTCTGGCGCGAGTCCGGCCACGACGTGACGATCGAGCGCGCGGACGTGTTCCAGCGCGACGCGGACGCCGATGCGCTGATGCGCGCCGTTGACAACCTCATCGGCAATGCCTTCGCCCACGGCGGCGCGCCGGTCACGATCGCGGGAATGGCCGGCGTCGAAGGGAGTGCGGGCGGTTATCGGATCGTGATCGCCGACCACGGGCCCGGCATTCCGGCGGAACGCCGTGCCGAAGCGCTGAAGCCGTTCACAAGGCTCGATGCCGCGCGCGGCGCGTCGGGCCACTGCGGCCTCGGACTCGCGGTCGCGCAGTCGGTCGCGCAGTTGCACGGTGGCCGGATCGAACTCGACGAAGCCGACGGCGGCGGCCTGGCTGCCGCGATCGTGCTGCCGGCCGTGAGGCCGGTCTAGAGCGCCATCGTCACCATCGGGTGGTCCGACAACTCGCCGTACAGTGCGTCGAGCTGCTCGCGACTGACCGCCATGATCGACATCGTGAGGCTCAGGTACTTGGCCTCGCGCGACGAGCGGACCTCGGTCTTCGAATCGTCGTAGTCGGGCGCATGCTTCCTGAAGATCGCGATCATCGCGGGCCGGAACTCGGGTGTGTTCAGTCCCATCACCTTGATCGGGAATTCGAGCGGATACGCGATGACGCTGTCGAGGTCTGCCATGTCGCGGTCCACTAGGACGCCGGGGCGGCCGCCTTGGCTTCCTGGTACCAGGCATGGAACTGCCGGTACAGCGGACCGACGCGCCCGTCGCCGACGGGCCGGCCGTCGATGAGGACGACGGGAACGACTTCCTTCGTCGCCGACGACAGGATCACCTCGTCGGCCGTGCGGACTTCGTCTTCGGTGATCGGCTTCGTCTCGAAGCGCACGCCGTGCTGCAGGGCAAGCTCGGCGATCAGCCCGTAGCGAATCCCTTCGAGGATGCGGTTGTCCTTCGGCGGCGCGTGCAGGACCCCGTCCCGGACGACCCAGACGTTCGACGACGAGCCCTCGGTCAGGAAGCCGTCGCGGAACATGATCGTCTCCGTTGCCCCATGGGCCGCAGCATTCTCGGCCATCAGCACATTGCCGAGGAGCGAGACCGACTTGATGTCGCAACGCAGCCAGCGATTGTCGGGCTGGGTGACCGCCGCGACGCCGTTCTCGCGCGCGCTCGCAGGCGGCAGGACCAGCGGGCTCGTCATCATGAACACCGTCGGGACGGTGTCCTTCGGGAAGGCATGGGCCCGCTTCGCGACGCCGCGCGTGACCTGCAGATAGACGAACTGGTCACGCACGCCGGTGGCCGCTTCGTACGCGCGCACCAGCTCGTCGATGCGCGCCTTCCACTGCGTCACCGCGAACGGGTTGGCGATCTGGATCGACGCGAGACTGCGACCGAGCCGTGCGAGATGCTGGTCGATGCGAAACGCCCGACCGTCGTAGATCGGCACCACCTCGTAGACGCCGTCGCCGAAAAGGAAGCCCCGGTCGAGAACCGGAACGCGCGCCTCCGACAGCGGAACCATCTCGGCACGGCCACCGATGCTGAGGTAGACCAGCGGGTCGACCGCTGCCACCGGCGCTGCCGCAACGACTGCACTCATCGACACCTCCGTCGTCATTTCACCATCAGGCGGATCGCATCCCACGACCGCCCGAAGAAGCCGGCCTGCTGCACCGTGTCGAGCGAGACCACCGGCAGTTCGCCGATCGGCTTGCCGTCGACCGTCAGCTTCAACGTGCCGATCCGGTCACCCGCGTTGATCGGCGCGACCAGCGGATCCTTGCGATCGAGCGTCGACTTGACGTTGCCCGCCTGACCTTTCGGCAACGTCATGTAGATGGGATTCTGGAAGCCGACCTTGATTTCCTTCTCGGTGCCCTTCCAGAGCTGCGGCGTCGCGATCGCCTGATTGGCCTCGTATAGACGTACCGCATCGAAGTTCTGGAACCCCCAGTTCAACAGCTTCAGGCTCTCCTGCGCACGGGCATCCGACGAAGCGGCGCCCATCACGACGGAGAGAAGCCGACGATCCCCGCCGCCGGCGCCGGCCGGCTGCGGACGCTTCGCCGACGCGATCAGGCAATACCCGGCCGCTTCGGTATGGCCGGTCTTGACACCGTCGACCGTGTTGTCCTTGTAGAGCAACAGATTGCGATTGCCCTGCTTGATGCCGTTGTACGTGAACTCCTTCTGGGAATAGAGCGGATAGAACTCGGGGAAGTCGGTGATCAGATGCGTCACCAGGATCGCCAGGTCGGCGGCGGTCGTGAAGTGCTGCGGATCGCTCATGCCGCTCGGGTTGCGGAAGCTGGTCGCGTTCATCCCCATCCGCTTCGCTTCGCGATTCATCATCTCGACGAAGCTCGCCTCGCTCCCGCCGACCGCATCGGCCAGCACCAGGGCCGCGTCGTTGCCCGACTGGATGATCAGCCCGTGCAGCAGGTCGTCGACGGTCGCGGTCTTGCCCGGCGGGATGAACATCACCGACTCGGTCCGCCGATTGACGCGCTGGTACAGGTCGACCGGTACGGGGATCGCCTGCGTGAGCGTCAGCTTCTTGTCGCGGATCGCAGCCAGCGTCAGGTAGTCGACCATCAGCTTCGTCAGGGACGCCGGATCGACGCGGGCCGTCTCGTTTTCCCCGGCAAGCCGCTGGCTGCTGGTCATGTCGATCAACAGCCACGCCTTGGCGGCGAGCACCGGCGCGATCGGCGACGTGCCGGGCGCGGCCGGCGGTGCCGGAGGCTGTACCGCTGCAGCAGGCGGCGCGACCGGCGCGTTCTTCGGCGCAGCGCAGGCAACGCCGGCGAGAACAATGGCGAGGACGCCGGTCGCGGCCCGGGACGGAATGGATCGATGCGGTTTCATGGAGGAGGAATCGGTGCGGCGTGCGCGACGGCACGGGTCGGTCGGCGCCGACGGGAGGAGGTCAGCGACGGGTCACGCGCGGGGCGGGGCGGTCGCATCGAGCAGCAGCCGATCGACGACCTTGCCGTCGCGCAGGTGCGATTCGACGATCTCGTCGATGTCTTCCTTGTCGACGAACGTGTACCAGATCCCCTCGGGATAGACCACGGCGACAGGCCCTTCCTCGCAGCGGTCGAGGCAACCGGCCTTGTTGACCCGCACCTGTCCCGGGCCGAGCAAGCCGAGTTGCTTGCAGCGCTTCTTCGCATTCTCCTGCATCTTCGCGGCATCGTGCTCGGCGCACGACGGCCGGGCGTCGTCCCGCTGATTGAGACAGAAGAAGATGTGGTGGCGGTAGTAGCTCATGCGGCCCGGCGCCAATCGCGCGCCGGTCGGAAGGAAGTGGACCCGAATTATAGCGACGACCGACCGTGTCGCCGCCGGGGGGGTGCCGAGCCTTTCGACGCGGCAGCCACGCTCGACCCGCGATGCCGGAACAGGTAGCCGATCGCGAGGTACGGCCAGACGAGATTGACGCCGCTCGCGAGCCCGTAGAAATTGAGGAGCTTGCCCCGCGTCCACGCGAGACGCACCGGGTTGCCGTAGGGGTTGTCGGGATAGACGTTGACGAGCACCAGCGCGACGACGAACGCCGCCAGCGCCAGCGACCAGCGCAACCGCAGCGGCAGCATCATCGACCCGATCAGCGCGAGGACACCGATCGCGACGCCGGTTT
>CAXTPX010000091.1:0-8513 GCA_964246005.1 uncultured Burkholderiaceae bacterium
GGACAACTCGGCCCGGACGCGTTCACGAGCGAACAGATGCACGACACGATGGACCTTTGCGTCAGCTGCAAGGGTTGCAAGCGCGACTGTCCGACCGGCGTCGACATGGCGAAGATGAAGGTCGAGTTCCTGTCGCACTACAAGGCGAAACACGGCTGGACCCTGAAGGATCGGCTGGTCGCGAAACTGCCCGACTACGCGGCACTCGCGAGCGGGTTGCCGTGGTTGATGAACCTGCGCGATCGGCTGCCGGGCGCCGCGTCGTTGAGCGAACGCTGGTTCGGTTTTTCCGCGAAACGCACGCTGCCGCGCTGGCGCGCCGACACGTTCTGGAAGGCGGGCGACCGGTCGATCTTCTCGAACGCCGCCGACACGCTCGCACACGCCGCGGCCGGCGGCCGTGCGGCCGTGCTGTTCGTCGATACGTTCAACGGCACGTTCGAGAGCGAGAACGCCTGGGCCGCCGCGCGCGTGTTGAAGGCGGGCGGCTATCGGCTGCACACGGTGGAGAAGCGCGGCGGTCACCATTGTTGCGGTCGCACCTATCTCGCGAGCGGCATGGTCGCCGAGGCGAAGGCGAAGGCGGGCGCGCTGATCGACGCGCTGCATCCGTTCGCGGCCGCCGGCATCGCGATCGTCGGCCTCGAGCCGTCGTGCCTGCTGACGTTGCGCGACGAAGCGCTCGTGATGGGTCTCGGGAAACCGGCCGAGGTCGTCGGTTCACAGGCGCTGCTGTTCGAGGAGTTCGTTGCGCGCGAGGCAAAGGCGGGTCGCCTCGCATTGAAGCTGGCGGCCGTCGACGCGCCGATCCTGCTGCACGGCCATTGTCACCAGAAGGCCTTCGGCGCGGTGACGCCGATCCTCGACGTGCTCCGGATGATTCCGGGCGCGAAGCCCGAGCTGATCGAGAGCTCCTGTTGCGGAATGGCCGGCAGCTTCGGCTACGAGGCGAAGCACCACGACGTCTCGATGCAGATGGCCGAGGCCGCGCTGTTGCCGGCGATCCGGAAGCAGCCCGATGCGATCGTCGTCGCGGACGGCACGAGCTGTCGCCATCAGATCGCCGACGGTGCAGCGCGGGAAGCGATCCACGTCGCGTTGCTGCTGGATCGCTTGATGGTGCATTGAGACGAAAGTCCTGCCCGTCCATTGCCATCCGACGGGCACGTCGTTCCCACGCAGGCGGGAACCCGTGCCGTTGACCGGTGCTCGATGGCACCCAACGCCCGGACCGCATAAGGCGCAGCGCGTTGGTACGCTATCGGGATGAATGTCCTGCCCCTCCGTCTGCAGCCCGGCGCCGACCTGCGACGCGCGCTCGAAGAAGGCGCGCTTCGCGAAGGGTCGACCGGTATGTTCGTCGTCTCGGGCATCGGCAGCCTGACCGACGCCGCGCTGCGGATGGCCGGTGCGGAATCGGAAACGCGGCTGACCGGCCCGTTCGAGATCGTGAGCCTCTCGGGCACCATCAGTGACGACGGTGCCCATCTGCACATGGCCGTCGCCGACTCGACCGGTCGGGTCTCGGGGGGCCACGTCTGCTACGGCAACGAAGTCAGGACGACCGCGGAAATCCTGCTGGCGGCGGTGCCCGGTTGGCGGCTCGGGCGCGAGGTGGACCCGGTGACGGGATTTCGTGAACTCACCATTCATCGAGAGACGGGAAACGACAGGCCTTCACCAAAGGCCATCGGCGATGCACCATGACGCCTTCGACGTCACCAGCAGCAGATCCATGACCGGCGCAACACCGCAATTCTCCGCGCGTCTCTCCGCATGAGCGCGATCCCGATCTCCGCCGCCACGGTCGCGCCCGGACGCCGCTGGCACTGGCTGCCCGTCCCCAATACCTGGCAGTACCACGCGCTGCTGCTCGTGCTCGGCGTCTGCATCCTCGGGCCGCTGGGCGGGCTGACGGCGTCGTACATGAACTTCTCGATCGGGTTCTTCGTCGGCGGCCAGGTGCTCGCCGGGCTGCTCGGCTCGATCGTCACGTTCGGCTACGGCGCCGAAGGCAAGCACGGCGCGAACTACATCCAGACGGCGGCCGCGTCGGTGGCGGGGATGAGTGCGATGGGCGTGCTGATCCAGGCGATGGTCTGGCTCGGCCTGCCGCAACCGCCGATGTGGCAACTGGTCCTCTACCTCCTCGCGATCGGCATGTTCGGCGTCGGGATCGGCATGCTGTACACCCCGATCCTCGTCGACCGCATGAAGCTCGTCTTTCCGTCGGGGCTCGCGGTCGCGAACATCCTGCGTGCGCTGACCGACCCCGTCCTGTTGCGGCGTTCGGTATCGCTCCTGGGCGGCGGCGTCGCGAGCGGACTCGTCGGCGGCATCGCGGCGGCGAAGGTCGCGCTGCTCGGTGCCATCGACCTGTCGACCTCGACGTTCGGCGCAGGCATGGTGGTCGGTGCGCGGATCGGCCTCGCCGCCGTCACCGGCGGCATCATCGGCCTCGTGCTGAAGCCCTACTTCGTGTCGATCGGCTGGCTGCAGCCGGGCGACCCGCCGCGCAAGATCATGTTCCTGATCGCGCTCGGCTGGATCATGGGCGCGGCCATCGTCGACATGACCCTGATCTTCGGTCGCGCGGTACGGCGCTGGCGCGAGACGGCCTCGTTGCCGCGCACGGCGGATGCGGGCGTCGCCGTGCACGGCTGGCGCCGCGTCCACACGATGCGGCTCGTCGCGTGGTCGATCGGCTGGGGCATCGCGGTGATCGCGATCGGTCACCTGGTGCTGCATCAGCCGGTGCTGTATCTCGCCGTCGCGCTGCTGCTGGTGTGCCTGTTCGCGCTCGTCAACGGCATCTCGCTCGGCATCAGCGACTCGAACCCGATCTCGTCGGCGTTCGTCGTGTCGATCGTCGTGCTGGCCGCGATCGGCCTGCGCGACCCGACGGTGGGCCTGATGGCCGGGACGATCCTGCTCGTGTCGACGAGCGTGGCGTGCGACATGCAGCAGGACCGCTCGACCGGCGCCCGGCTCGGCACGGACCGCGTGATGCAGTTCCGCTATCAGGTCGCCGGCATCTTCGTCGGCGCATTGCTCGCGGTCGCGTTCGCCCGTCTCTTCATGGCTGCCTACCCGGTGTTGCTGCTCGACCAGACGACGATGACCGAAGGGCAGCAACCGGCGCAATGGAACGCGGCGATGACGTTCAAGTTCGTCGGCATCCTGAAGAGCCTGACCGACGACAAGCCGTACCAGCGCACCGCGATCTGGATCGGCGTCGCGACCGGCCTCGCGATCGAGATCTTCCGGAAGGTCGTGTTCGCGAGCGACCGGTGGCTTCGCTACAAGGAGACGCGCAATGGTCGCGCGGTCGACTTCGTGCTGGACTCGACGGTGTTGTCGTCGCCGTATGCGCTGTCGTTCGGCGGCTTCGTCAGTCTCCCGACCTCGTTGTGGCTCGGTGCCGGCGGGGTCGTCGCGAGCCTCATCGATGCCCGGACCGCATCGACCCGCGCGCTGAGTGGCAAGCGTACGGGACCGGGCGACGACGCCGAACTGCCGCCGGACATGACCAGCACATAGCTCTTCGGCGGTGGCCTGATCGCGGGCGATGCGCTGGCCGCGCTCGGTCTCGGCCTGATCGCGCTCGGGAGTCTCGTCGTCGGTTGAGCGCCTCGACGCGGTTCAGGTCGCGCCGACCCTGCTGCGGCAAGCGACTCCCCGGTTGTCGGCCATCGCCGACCACGGGTCGACCGTCGGCACGGTCAACGCGCAGCCGAGCCTGGCATGAATCGAGGCGGCCGCTTCCACATCGGCGATGGGGACGACGCAGAAGCACGTGTCATCCGCCGGCGCTCAAGCCATGCGCCCCGTTTCGATCGCTTCCGCGAGGAGTGCGGCCAACGCGGCGTGACTGCGTTTGATCAGGCCTGCCGTCGAGCCGCCGATCGCGAGCTTGCCCGACTCGAGCGCGGCGAACGCGATCGTCGCGGTCTGGAGGTGGTTTCGCAACTCGTGGACCAGGAACCCGAGGCGCTCGTTCTCATCGACGGCGTTCCGATTCGCGGCGTTCACGTCGTGCTCCCGCGAGAACTCGCCAACGGCATCGGCGATCGCGTTGTCGAGGCACCGGTTGAGCGTGCGGAATTCGCGGATCGAGAACGGCGCGTCCCGTTCGATCGCCAGATCGGTGATGGCCTGGCAAAGATCGCCGTAGTCGTGAACGACCTGCTCCACCGTGTAACCGAGGGCGAGGAGTGCCTTTCCATGCGCTGCCGCGCTCGCGCCGAGGACGGACCGGGCAGTCGTGTCCCCTTCCGCAGGACCCGAGATCCGTCGACTTTCGGCGGCCGCTCCCGCGCTCTCCGCGTGAAGGGTCTGGATCAGTTCCTCGAGGAACAGCGGGATGCCTTTCGCGCGCTGCTCCGTCGCGGCTCGTCCGCCACGAAGGGCGACCTTGACCTTGCAACGTTCGATCAGATCGTCACGATTGTTGACGAGAAAACCGTACATGGTGTCCCTGCAGTGCGAGAGGAGAAGCGGTCTGCGTGCTTCGTCGAGACCGGCGAGCGAGTTTGCTTGAGGCCCCGGGCGTGGGTATGTACGCCACCGCACACAGGCCGACCCGATCGACGGGCCGTTGCCATTGCGCATCACGACGGCGTCCCGACCGACCGGGCATGCGACGTGGTCGCTCTCCGAGGAGACGCGCCGTCCGCATTGCAAAGAAGATGGCGCCGGCGGATCCGCTACGGCGTGAAGCCGGACGAGATCGCCTGCGAGAGGAAGCTACCGCCCGAGCAACCCCAGCGGAATGTCCCGGTCGATCGCATTGCCGATCAACGCCGCGATCTCCACATCGGTCTTCTCGATGCGGCGAAGCTGGTCGATCTCGTCGGCCAGCATCGCGATGAATGTCGCGCCCGGTAGCGCGTCCGCGCCGAGACCCATCTCGCTCCGCAACGCCTGTTGCGCCCGCAGCAGCTCCTCCGACGAGAAGCTCAGCGCCGTCGACGTCGCGGCCCGGTCCTGACGCGCCGTGACCGGCTGTGCGAACAGCCGCGCGATCTCGTCGACCAGCACGTCGGTGTCGGTGGCCTTCGTCAGGAACAGGTCGTAGTCCGAGAAGCGTTCGTGGACCCAGTGTTCGTCGAGGCCGGTATGGATGGCGATCAGGATGTCGGCCGTCTCTTCGTCCCCGCGCAGCGTGCGGGCGACCTCGATGCCGCTCATCTCGGGCATCGAGATGTCCATCACGATCATGTCGAACGGCTTCGCGGTCGCGAGCGCGACGGCCTCGCGGCCGTTCTTCGCCGTGACGACGACATGGCCTTCGTGTTCCAGCATCAGCTTGAGCACTTCGAGGACCGCCCAGTCGTCCTCGGCGATCAGGATGCGGTGCCGCTTGCTCTTAATCTTGAAGGCCAAGGGAAATCGGTCCGAGTTGAGCCGCAATGGAACGCCGGTCGGCGCGCGGATGCCGCGGCAGCACGACGCGGAAGGTGGTGGTGCGTCCCGCATCGCAATCGACCTCGACGCGACCGTCGTGCGCCTGCGCGATCTGGTCGACGATGTACAGGCCGAGGCCGAGGCCGTCCCCGCGTGAACGATGCGTGCCGCGATTGCGGAACGGATCGAACAGCGTGGGCCGCACGTCGTCGGGGATGTGGCCGCCGTTGACGACCGAGAAAACGACTTGATCGGGCGCCGTTCCGTCGAGCACGCAGTCGACCCCACGCTCCGCGTCGCCGTGCTGGATCGCGTTGCCGATCAGGTTCGACGCCAGTTGTGCGAGTCGCGACGAATCCCAGGAGCCGCTCAGGTCGCCCTCGATCGTCAGGTCCACGCGGCGGTCCGGGCACGACGCGCGTTGTTCGTCGATCGACTGCCGGACCAGCGCGCCGAGGTCCGCCGCCTGATGACGGATCGGGATGCCGCCCGCGAGCCGCACCCGCGCGAGGTCGAGCATGTCCGCGATCATGTGGCTCATCAGTTTCGCGCTCGCAAGCGTGCGACTGGCCGAGCGGCGCGACGCCTCGTCGGGCGCCTTCCGCTCGAGCAGGATCGACCCCATCACGATCGCCGAGAGCGGACCGCGCAGGTCGTGGCCGAGCATCGCGGTGAACATCTCCTGCAGCCGCAACGTCTCGGTCTTCTCGCGCAGTTCGCGTGCGAGCTGCTGGCGTTGCAGCGCGAGCTCGATGAAGACGTCGACCTTGCTTCTCAGGATGTGCGGGTCGATCGGCTTGAAGAGGAAGTCGACGGCGCCGGTCTCGTAGCCCTTGAAGACCCGTCGCTCGTCGCTCGCGCCGGCGGTCACGAAGATCAGCGGCACGCTGCGCGTGCGTTCGCTGCCGCGCATCAGCTCGGCCAGTTCGAAGCCGTCCATCTCGGGCATCTGCACGTCGACCAGCGCGAGCGCGACCGGATGGACGAGCAGCAGTTCGAGCGCTTCGGAGCCCGAGCGCGCCTGCAACAGTTCGATCTTGTCGCTTCGAAGCAGCGCCGACAGCGCGAGCAGATTCTCGGGCAGGTCGTCGACCAGGAGCACCTTCACGCGGGTCTCCGATGTTTCTTCTCTTGTCACTGCCGTACCTTCTCGGGAATGTCGTCGAGCGTGCGAAGCAACGCGGCGATGCCGTCGAGCGGGAGAACGTAGTCGGCGGCGACGCGCTCGAGCGCCGCGGCCGGCATGATCGGGACGACCGCCCGATCGGGATTCTGGACGATCGCGATCCCGCCTGCACGATGCACGGCCGCGAGCCCCGCAGCGCCGTCGTCGTTCGCGCCGGTCAGGATGACGCCGGCGAGACGCGACCGGTAGACGTCGACCGCGCTCTCGAAGAGGACGTCGATCGACGGCCGCGACCAGTTGACCGGTTCGTCGGCCGACAGCGACAGCGACGGCCCCTGGTCGATCAGCAGGTGATAGTCGGGTGGCGCGAAGTAGATCGTGCCCGGGACCACCGGCATCTTGTCCTCGACCTCGACGACCGGCGCGGCGCAACGCGTGCCGAAGAGCGAGACCAGCAGGCTGCGTCCGTCGCGCGGCAGGTGCACCACGACGAAGACCGGTACGGCGAGTCGCGCCGACAGCGGCGGCAGGATGCCGAGCAGCGCTTCGACGCCGCCCGCCGACGCCCCGATCACGACCGCGTCGACGCGTCCGTGCAAAGTGGCCGTCGTTGTCGCGTCGGATCGGTCGTTCATCGGTCGGTCCGCTTCCGGTAGATCCGCTCGGTCGGGACCATCGCATCGAACGCGTCCTGATGAAGCGAGAAGCGCAATGTCTCCTTCGAGCCGATGCCGAGGAAGCCCTTGCGGCACAACGCTTCGTGGAAGAGGCCGATCGCCCGGTCCTGCAGTTCCCGCGTGAAGTAGATGAGGACGTTACGGCAGGAAATCAGGTGCATCTCCGCGAATACGCTGTCGGTGGCGAGGCTGTGGTCCGAGAACACGATCTGTTGTCGCAGCGACTTGTCGAACACCGCGCGATCGTAAGCGGCGGTGTAGTAGTTCGATAACGAGGCCGCGCCGCCGGCACGATGATAGTTCGCCGAGAAGCCGGCGAGCCGGTCGATCGCGTACACGCCGGCCTCCGCGAGCGCCAGTGCCCGGGGGTTGATGTCGGTCGCGTAGATCAGCGTGCGGTCGAGGAGCCCTTCCTCGCGCAACAGGATCGCGAGCGAGTAGGCCTCTTCACCGGTGCTGCATCCGGCGACCCACACCTTCAGCGAAGGGTAGGTTCGCAGCAACGGCACGACCTTCTGTCGCAGCGCCAGGAAGTAGTCGGGATCGCGGAACAGCTCGCTGACCTGCACCGTCAGGTAGTCGAGCAGCGTCGGAAAGAACGCCGGATCGTGCAGCACGCGATCCTGCAGCTGCGACAGCGAGCGACATCCGAAGCGGGTCATCGCGGTCGTCAGCCGGCGCTTCAGCGAAGCGCCGGCGTACGAGCGGAAGTCGTAGTGATATTTGAGGAAGATCGCATCGATCAGCAGATGCAGCTCGATGTCGACCGCGCTGGCCGCCGGCGGCGCGTCGCGCGTCCCGGCGGACGGCGGCGTTACTTCGGCATCCACACGCGCACCAGCGACAACAGCTTCTCGACGTCGAGCGGCTTCGCGATGTAGTCGTTCGCGCCGGCGTCGAGGCACTTCTCCTGATCGTCGCGCATCGCCTTGGCCGTCAGCGCGATGATCGGCAGCTTCTTCCAGCGCGCCTCCTTGCGGATCTCGCGCATCGCGGTGTAGCCGTCCATCTCCGGCATCATGATGTCCATCAGCACGAGGTCGACCGCCTTCGCGGGGTCGTGCGCGCTGGCCGCCAGTGCCTCGAGCGCCTCGCGGCCGTTGCGCGCGATGTCGATCTTCAGGCCGCGGGGTTCGAGCACGCTCGTCAACGCGAAGATGTTGCGCACGTCGTCCTCGACGACCAGGATGCGGCGGCCGTCGAGCGTCGACTCGCGGCTGCGGGCGTCGCGCAGCATGCGCTGACGCTCCGGCGGCAGGTCGGCCTCGACCTGATGCAGGAACAGCGTGACCTCGTCGAGCAGC
>CAXTPX010000092.1:0-8483 GCA_964246005.1 uncultured Burkholderiaceae bacterium
CGTCATCATCGTTTCCGTCGTGAAGGGTTGCCACGTCGTCCCCGGCACCCTGCCATGCTGGCGTGGCCAGTTGCCATTGCGGACGAATCTCGCTTCCGCGATTGTCGGTGACGGACTCATCGCCGCATCGGCGCGCGGCGCCAACCTGACGCATTGGAGAAGGCAACGCATGAAGATCTGTGTCGTGGGAGCGGGTGCGATCGGCGGCATCCTCGCGTTTCGCCTTGCCGCCGCGGGCAACGAAGTGTCGGTGGTGGCACGCGGCGCGCATCGCGACGTGATCGCAGCGCGCGGGCTGACGATGGTCGACCATCTCGACGGCGGGCGTATCGCGTCGCAACCGATGGCGGCGTCGGACGATCCGGCCGCCTTCGGACCGCAGGACGTGGTGTTCATCGGCCTCAAGGCCCACGCGATTCCGGCGCTGCTGCCGCGCATCGCCTCCCTGATCGGGCCCGACACGATGGTGGTGCCGGCGATCAACGGGCTGCCGTGGTGGTATTTCCAGCGCGAAGGCAGCGTGCACGACGGGCTCGTGGTCCACAGCGTGGACCCGGCGGGCGACATGCGGCAGGCCATCGATGCATCGACGATCATCGGATGCGTCGTGCATGCGGCAGCCGAGGTGCGCGAGCCCGGCGTCGTGCATCACACCGGTGGCCGAAGCTTCATCGTCGGCGAGATCGATCGATCGCTGCCCGACCCGCGTACCGAACGCGTCGAGCGCTTGGCCGCGGCCCTGCGTGACGCGCAACTCGCCCCGACGGTCGCGACCGATATCCGCACCGATGTGTGGAGCAAGCTGATCGGCAACCTGAGCTTCAATCCGGTGGCGGCGCTGACCTACGCGGACATCGGCTTCATCGCCGCGAGCGCGGGCTTGCGCGAGGTCGTGCGACCGATGCTCGTCGAAGGCATGGCGGTCGCGAGCGCGTACGGCATCACGATTCCGATCACGCCCGACCAGCGCATCGACGTCGCGCGCGAACTCGGCACGGCGCGCATCTCGATGCACCAGGACTTCGCCGCGCATCGCAGGCCGGAGATCGACGCGATCGTCGGCGCGGTCATCGAACTCGCGGAGCGGGTCGACGTGCAGGGGCCGGTCTCGCGGATGGTCCATGCGCGGGTTCACGAGCGCGCGATCCGCGAGGGATTGATCGAGCGTTGAGCGGGGCACCGCGGTCGCCGTGCAATACTCGCCGGCTACTCGATCCCTGTTCGAAAGTCCCCATCGTGTTCCGTCCGGTCCGCTCTTGCGTGTTCAAGGCGACGGCAGCATTGGCGCTCGGCGTCATCCTGGCTGCGACGTCGTTCCTCCCGTCGCCAGCCGAGGCCCAGCAGCAGGTCCTGCGCGTGACGGCCATCCCCGATGAGTCCCCGACCGAGCTGGTCCGGAAGTTCGACCCGCTCGGCCGCTATCTCGGCGAAAAGCTCGGCATGAAGGTCGAGTTCGTCGCGACCACCGACTACGCGGCGACCGTCGAGGCGTTGATCGGCCGCAAGGTCGACCTCGCCTGGTTCGGCGGCTTCACGTTCGTGCAGGCCAATGCCCGCAGCAAGGGCATGATCACGCCGCTCGTTCAACGCGACGAGGACCAGCGCTTCCGCTCGGTCTTCGTCACCGGCGCCAAGTCGGACATCAACTCGCTCGAAGACCTGCGCGGCAAGACCTTCTCGTTCGGCGCTGCATCGTCGACGTCGGGCCACCTGATGCCGCGTTCCGCGTTGCTGCAGGCCGGCATCGATCCGGACAAGGCGTTCAGGCGGGTCGCGTTCTCGGGCGCGCACGACGCGACCGCGCTGTCGGTCGCCGGCGGCAAGGTCGATGCGGGCGCGCTCAACATCTCGGTGTGGGAGAAGCTCGTCGCCGACAGGAAGGTCGATCCGTCGACGCTGCGCGTGTTCTACACGACGCCGCCTTACTACGACTACAACTGGAGCGTGCGCTCCGACATGGATCCGGCGCTGATGGGCAAGCTGCGTGATGCGTTCCTCGCGTTGTCGCCGGACACGTCGGAGGGCAGGGAAGTGCTGGGACTGCAGCGCGCTACCCGCTTCGTGCCGACGAAGCGCGAGAACTACACCGCGATCGAGGCCGCGGCCCGCAACGCCGACCTGCTGCAGTAGGACTGCACGTGGGTTTCGTGCTCGAAGGCGTGGTCGCCGCGTACGCCGGTACCCGTTCGGGGATCGCGACGCCCGCACTCGACGGCATCGACTTGCAGGCCGGCGACGGCGAACGCCTCGTGCTGATCGGTCCGTCCGGTGCGGGCAAGACGACGCTGCTGATGGTCTGCGGCCTGCAACTCAGGCCGGCCTCGGGTCGCATGACGATCGACGGCATCGATCCGTGGACCCTGTCGACGCGGTCCCGTCACGCGCTGCGCAGGACCCTCGCGATCGCGCCGCAGGTTGCACCCCTGCCGCCGCGGCAGCGGGTCGTGACGAGCGTGCTGGCCGGCCGGCTCCCGCAACTGGGTCTCGCGCGCGGCATCGCGTCGCTGGTCTACCCGCAGCGCGCCGACCTCGCCTACGACGCACTCGCGACGCTCGGCCTCGCGGACAAGCTGTGGTTGCGCGTCGATCGCCTGTCGGGTGGCGAGCGGCAGCGCGTGTCGCTCGCGCGGCTGCTCGTCTCGGATGCCACCACCTGGATCGTCGACGAGCCGTTGTCGGCGCTCGACCCGGCACTCGCCGAGCAGTCGCTGCGGGTCCTGATCGACGACGCGGGACGACGCGGCGCGATCCTGATCGCGAGCCTGCATCAGATCGAACTCGCGCTCCGTTGCTTCCCGCGCGTGGTCGGCCTCGCCGCGGGGCGCGTCGTGTTCGACCGGGCGGCGGCGGACGTCGACGTCGCTTCGCAGCGGCGGCTGTACGGCATGTCCATGGCCGATGAGGTCGACGAGCACGAATCGTCGGACGCCGCCGTGGCCCGTCTGCCGCTGTCGAGGGTCGCCGAATTTTGAGCGCGCTGGCAACCCTCGCTCGACCGGGGTCGGTGACACCGCTCGTGCATCGCGACCCCGCGTGGCGCGGCCGCGTCGCGCTCGCGATCGTCGCAGTCGCCATCGTCTTCCCGTTGCTGCATGCGGCCGAGTTCAAACCATGGTCGCTGTTCGAGGCCGACAGCCTGAACGCCGGGTACCGCTTCGTCGCGAACCTCTTCCCGCTGGCCACGTCGCGCGCGTTCCTCGAGACCGCCGCGATCGCGACGTGGCAGACCATCGCGATCGCGACCGCCGGGCTCACGATCGCGCTCGTCCTCGCGATCCCGGCCACGTGCGCGATGACCCGTGTCCTGTCGATCTCGGCGCTCGGCAAGCCGATGGGGCGCGCGCCGGCGTTCGTCCGCGTCGTCGTTCGCTCGACGATGGTGGTGCTGCGCTCGGTGCCCGAGCTGGTCTTCGCGCTGTTCTTCGTGCGCCTCTTCGGCCTCGGACCGACGGCCGGCGTGCTCGCGATCGGGCTGTCGTACGCGGGAATGCTCGCGAAGGTGTTCGCGGAAATCCTCGAGTCGTCCGACGCTTCGACCACGCGCGCATTGCTCGACAACGGTGCTTCACGGCTCCAGGCGTTCCTGTACGGCGCGCTCCCGCAGTCGGCGCACGAGCTCGCCAGCTACGGCGTCTATCGATGGGAGTGCGCGGTGCGCGGCAGCGTGATGATGGGGTTCGTCGGCGCCGGCGGCCTGGGTCAGCAGATCGACACGTCGATGAAGATGTTCGACGGTGGCGAGACGGCGACGCTGTTGCTGGTCTTCGTGGCGCTGGTGCTCGCAGCCGACCGCATCAGTCTGCGACTTCGCAGGAGTCTCGGATGAGCCCGTCGCGCCGCATCGACGTCGTGCCGGGCATCGGCCTCCGCGGCGTGCTTGGAGTGCTTGCCGCGATCATCGTCGTCGTCGCCTCGTTCGTCTCGCTGCACGTCACGATCGCGCCACTGTTCGAGCCGACCGCCGCCGGTCTCGCGCTCGACTTCCTACACGGCTTCGCGCCGCCCGACGTGCGACCGGTATTCCTTCGACGACTCGGGGTCGCCGCGCTGGAGACGGTCGCGATGTCGGCGATCGGCACGCTGCTCGCGGCCGTCGGCGGCCTGCTGCTCGCGTTGCCGGCCTCGGCTCGCGGCAGCACGCGCTCGTCGATCGCCCGTCGCATCGCGAGGCCGCTGCTCGCAATCCTCCGTGCCGTGCCGGAACTGGTGTGGGCCGCGCTGTTCGTGATCGTCGCCGGACTGGGGCCGTTCTCGGGGACGATGGCACTCGCACTGCATACCACCGGCGTGCTCGGGCGGCTCTTCGCGGAAACCATCGAGAACGTGCCGCCCGGGCCGGGCGCCGCGTTGCGGGCGACGGGGGTCGGCAGATGGGAAGTCTTCGCCTACGCGACGCTACCGCAGGCCGCGCCGCAGTTCGTGTCGTACGCGTTGTATCGGTGGGAGAACAACATTCGTGCCGCTGCGATCCTGGGCGTCGTGGGGGCTGGTGGACTCGGGCAGATGCTGCTGTTCCACTTGAGCCTGTTCCAGATGCAGCGCGTCGCGACCGTGGTCGTTGCGATCATCGTGTTGGTCGCGATCGTCGATGCGGCGAGCACGTTGCTGCGTCGTGCAGCCTGAAAAATCATCGGTGCCGCCGTCCGGCGACACCGATTTGCTCGGGTCGTCCGTGTCAGCGCAGTCCCAGGAAACCGAGGATCGCGAGCACGATGACGACAGCACCAACCAGCCAGACGATATTGTTCATGCGCTTTACTCCAGTGAAGTTCAGAAGGCCGGTGCCTCGGGCCGTGCGGCGGACCGAAACGACTCGTCGTGACAGCGGCGCAAAGTTACGCAACGCATCGTGCCCACCCCATCAGCCGACGCTCGAATCGACCGAGGACGATATCCGATGCCCTCGGTTGGTCCGTCCGATGGCGGCGCCGTTCGTCCTTCTGCACTCGTCAATCATTCGTCGTTCCCGCGAAGCGGGAACCCAGTGTCGTTGCTTTGAGGCACATGCCGCGGGGTTCCCGCTTTCGCGGGAACGACGATGCTTCATTGCGACATGATCCGAGAGATGAATTCGCCCATGAAAGAACCCCGCCTGACCAGCCTCTCGCACGGCGGCGGATGCGGTTGCAAGATCGCGCCCGCCGTGCTGTCGGACCTGCTGGCGCGCGCGCGGGGCGGGTCACCGTTGCCGATCCCCGAACAGCTGCTGGTCGGCGTCGAGACGAGCGACGACGCCGCAGTGTGGAAGCTCGACGAGCGCAACGCGATCGTCGCGACCACCGACTTCTTCATGCCGATCGTCGACGACCCCTACGACTTCGGTCGCATCGCGGCCACCAACGCCCTGTCGGACATCTACGCAATGGGTGCGCGCCCGCTGTTCGCGCTCGCGCTGGTCGGCATGCCGATCGCCGTGCTGTCGGCAGCGACCATCGGCCGCATCCTCGAAGGCGGACAGGCCGCGTGTTCGGCGGCCGGCATTCCGATCGCCGGGGGCCACACGATCGACTCGGTCGAGCCGATCTACGGGCTCGTCGCGATCGGCAGCGTCGTGCCCGACGCCGTGCTCAGCAATCGTGGCGCGCGTGATGGCGACGCGTTGATCCTCGGCAAGCCGCTCGGCGTCGGCGTCTACTCGGCGCGGCTGAAGAAGGACGGCCTGTCGACCGACGACTACGCCGACCTGATCGCATCGACCACGCAGCTCAACACCGTCGGCAGCGCGTTGCGCGAGGCCGACGGCGTCCACGCGCTCACCGACGTCACCGGCTTCGGACTCGCCGGGCATCTGCTCGAGATGTGCCGTGGCGCGTCGCTCGACGCCGTGCTCGACCTCGAACGCATCCCCTACCTGCGCAACGCGCGTCGCTTCGCGCTCGACGGAGCCGTGACCGGCGCGTCGCGTCGCAACCTCGCGAGCTACGGGCAAGACCTCGTGACGCGAGGGGGAAACGACGACGTCGAACGACTGCTGTTGAGCGATCCGCAGACGAGCGGTGGCCTGTTGGCGGCGGTCGCCCCCGACGCGGCGGAGGCCACGCTCGAACGCTTTCGCGCGGCGGGCTTCCTGCGCGCGGCGGTCATCGGTCGTTTCGCGCGGCTTCACGGTTCGCAACCGCAAGTTCGGATGGATTGACGGCGCCTATCGAGCCGCTTGCCGTTGTCCATTCGACAGGCCCGCTCTTAATGCAGTAAAAGCGCTGGTGTCGGGCCGCCAATCGCGCACAACATTCGTAGAGCGGGCCCAGTACACGGCCCATCCATCAGAAAGACCTTTCGGAGATGAACCCATGGAGATGAAAGTCTCCCGGCGCCAGTTCTTCCGCATCTGTTCGGCGGGAATCGGCGCATCGGGGCTTGCGGCAATGGGGTACTCGACCGCGTTCGCGGCCGAGCAGGCGCGCACGTTCAAGCTCGCGCGCACGACGGAGACGCGCAACACGTGTCCGTACTGTTCGGTCGGCTGCGGCATCCTGATGTACGGCCTCGGCGACCGCGCGAAGAACGCCAAGTCCGCGATCATCCACATCGAAGGCGACCCGGATCATCCGGTCAATCGCGGCACGCTGTGCCCGAAGGGCGCGGGCCTGCTCGAGTTCGTGCACAGCCCGAACCGCCTCAAGTATCCCGAAGTGCGCGAGCCCGGCTCCAATGCGTACAAGCGCATCAGCTGGGACGACGCGTTCGACCGCATCACGACGATGATGAAGGCCGACCGCGACGCGAACTTCGAGGTCAAGAACAAGCAGGGCACGACGGTCAATCGCTGGCCGACCTTCGGCATCCTCGCGGCGTCGGCCTCGTCCAACGAGACCGGTTACGTCACGCACAAGCTGTTCCGCTCGCTCGGCCTCATCAATTTCGACAATCAAGCGCGTGTCTGACACGGCCCGACGGTAGCAAGTCTTGCTCCGACGTTTGGCCGTGGTTCGATGACCAACCACTGGGTTGACATCAAGAACGCGGATGTGATCCTGGTGATGGGCGGCAACGCGGCCGAAGCGCATCCGTGCGGCTTCAAGTGGGTCGTGGAAGCGAAGGCGCACAACAAGGCGCGACTCGTCGTCGTCGACCCGCGCTTCACGCGGACGGCCGCGATGTCGGACTACTACGCGCCGATCCGCGCGGGCAGCGACATCGCGTTCCTCGGCGCCGTGATCAACTACCTGATCACGACGAAGCAGTACCACGATGAGTACGTGAAGGCGTACACGGACATGACGTTCGTGGTGCGCGACGACTACGACTTCAGGGACGGCCTCTTCTCCGGCTACAAGGAAGAGATTCGCGCCTACGACAAGACCTCGTGGATGTACAAGATGGGCGACGACGGCTTCGCGGTCGTGGACCCGACGCTCGAGAACCCGCGCTGCGTCTTCAACCTGATGAAGCAGCACTACTCGCGCTACACGCCCGAGATCGTCGAGAAGATCTGCGGCACGCCGAAGGACAAGTTCCTGAAGGTGTGCGAGTACATCGGCAGCACCGGCCGCGCGGGTCGCGTGATGACGATCATGTACGCGCTCGGCTGGACGCAGCACAGCCAGGGTACCCAGATGATCCGCACCGCGGCGATGGTGCAGATGCTGCTCGGGAACATCGGCTTGCCGGGCGGTGGCATGAACGCGCTGCGCGGCCACTCGAACATCCAGGGCCTGACCGACCTCGGCCTGCTGTCGAACACGCTGCCCGGCTACATGACGCTGCCGGGCGAGCTCGAGACCGACTACGCCAAGTTCATCGAGAAGCGCGCGCTGAAGCCGATCCGGCCGAAGCAGACCAGCTACTGGCAGAACTACGGCAAGTTCCACGTCAGCCTGATGAAGGCGTGGTACGGCACCGCCGCCACGAAGGACAACGACTGGGCCTACGACTACCTGCCGAAGCTCGACAAGCTGCACGACGTGCTGCAGGTGTTCGAGGACATGCACAACGGCAAGATCAACGGCTACGTGTGCCAGGGCTTCAACCCGCTCGCGTCGTTCCCGAACAAGAAGAAGATCGGCGAGTCGCTCGCGAAGCTGAAGCTGCTCGTCGTCATCGATCCGCTCGCGACCGAGACGTCGCGTTTCTGGGAGCACGTGCCCGAGTTCAACGAGGTCGACAGCGCGAGCATCCAGACCACCGTGTTCCGGCTCCCGTCGACGTGCTTCGCCGAAGAGGACGGATCGCTCGTCAGCTCGAGCCGCGTGCTGCAGTGGCACTGGAAGGGCAGCGAGCCGCCGGGCGAGGCGATGGCCGACACCGAGATCATCGGCAACCTGTTCACGCGCTTCCGGGCGATGTACCAGAAGGACGGCGGCGCGTTCCCCGACCCGATCGTCAACATGTCGTGGCCGTATCGCGACCCGAACTCGCCGATGCCGGAAGAGATCGCGCGCGAGTTCAACGGCAAGGCGGTCACCGACCTCGCCGACGCGAACGATCCGGCCAAGATCGTGGTGAAGGCGGGCGAGCAGCTGCCGGGCTTCGGACTGTTGAAG
>CAXTPX010000093.1:0-8457 GCA_964246005.1 uncultured Burkholderiaceae bacterium
GCGCGACCTCGCTCGGCTTCAACACGACCGAGCAGCCGGCGCCGATCGCGGCCGCGACCTTGGCCACAATCTGATGCAACGGGAAGTTCCACGGCGTGATCGCCGCGACGACGCCGCACGGCACGCGCTCGACGAGCCCGTTGCCGATCGTCTCGGTCCAGGCGATCGCATCGAGCCCGTCGATCGCGAGCTCGATGCCCTTCAACGGCATCGGCACCTGCATCAGCCTGCCGAGCCACACCGGGCAGCCCATCTCGTCGGCGAGGCTGGTCGCGATCTCGTCGGCGCGGGCGGCGAGATGCAGGCCGATCGCGCGCAACGCATCACGTCGCATTGCCAGAGTGCTGCTTCGCCATGCCCCGAAGCCGCGCGTCGCGCTCGCAACGGCCGCGTCGACATCGGCCGGCGAGCACAGCACGACCTCGGCCGCCGGTCGCTCCGTCGACGGATCGACGACCGATGCGGTCGCCTTGCCGGTGCTGTCGCGAAACGCACCATCGATGTAGCAGCGTGCGTAGCGCTTCATCGATCGGCCAGTGGATTGGCCGGCGCCGCCGGACCCGTCATGCCCGGCATCGGCTGCAGGCGCAGCAGGTGCCACGGGCTCGGCATCACGCCGACCGTGACCTCGATCATCACCGGGCCCCCCTCGCCCATCGATGCCCTGACCGCGGCCGACAAGCCGGCGGGCGAATCGACGCGCTCGAACGGCACGCCGAACGCCTGCGCGAGCAGGCCGAAATCCGGATTGGTCAGCTCGACCGCGACCTCGGCGCCGAACGTGCGCTTCTGGATCGCGCGGACGTTGCCGTAGTGGCCGTCGTTGAACACGACCAGCGTGATCGGCAACGCGTGGCGCTTCGCAGTCGCGAGCTCCTGCAGGTTCCAGCCGAAGCCGCCATCGCCGGTGATCGAGATCACGCGGCGGCCGCCGCTGCCGACCGCGGCGCCGAGCGCGACCGGGAAGCCATACCCGAGCGTGCCCTGATAGCCGGGGCCGATGTACGTACGCGGGCCGTAGACCGGCAACGCGATGCGCGCCAGGTAACCGATCTGCGTCAGCTCGTTGACGAAGATCGCGTCGTCCGGCATCGCGGCGCGCAGGCCGGCGATGTAGGCGGCTTGCGGCGCGACCGTGTCGATCTGTCGTTGCGCCCACGCCTTGGCCTGCTCGGCATCCGCATCGCTCAACGCGACACGCGACTTCAGCCGATCGGTCAACAGCGGCAACACGACGGCGGCGTCGCCCAGCAGCGCGACCTCGGGCTTCCGCGGCGCCGTGAAGTCGTCCGCGTCGATGTTGATGTGGATGTAGCGGATGCGATCGACCGGCCACGACGAGGTCGGCGTCAGCGCATCGACGAAGCGGCTGCCGACGACCAGCACGACGTCCGCCCGCTCGAATACCGCCCGGCCCGCGAGCGCGTTCATCGCGAGCGGATGACGGTCGGAGAGCGCGCCGCGACCGTTGTCGCTCATCACGACCGGCGCGCCGATGCGCTCGGCCAACGCCTTCAGCGCTTCGGTCGCATCGCTCGCGAAGATGCCGCCGCCGACGTAGATCACCGGCAGTCGTGCGCCATCGATCAGCGCGGCTGCGGCGTCGAGCAACGCGTCGTCGGGAACGGAGGCGGGAGGGCTCGCCTCGACCGCATCGCTCGCCACTTGCTCAGCCGTCGCACTCAGGTAGTCGTGCGGAACCTCGACGCCGACCGGCCGCGGTCGACCGTGCGCCAGCTGCGCGAACGCCGCATCGATCGCCGGAGCGACCCCGCTCGGCGAGTCGACGAACACGTTCCACTTCGTCAGTCCGCGGATGAAGCCGGTCTGGTCCTTGATCTCGTGCAGCAGACCGCAGCCCCTGCCGACGCCGCTCGAGTGGACCTGGCCCGCGATCAGCAGCACCTTCGAATTCGACGCGTAGGCCGTGGCCATTGCGGCGCCGGTGTTGAGGACGCCCGGTCCCGGCACGACCATCGCGGTCCCGACGCGTCCCGACGCGCGGTAGTAGCCGTCGGCCATGTACACGGTGGTCTGCTCGTGGCGCGGCACGTAGAGCGCGATATCTGCGCTGCGCCGACGCAACGCGTCGACCGCCCAGTCGAGCTGGATGCCGGGGATCATGAAGAGACTGGTGACGCCGTGCCGGACCAGGCTGTCCGCGAGCACTTCGCCGCCGGTCGTCCGCTCGGGCGTCATCGGCTCAGTGCTCACCGACCAGTCCCACGATCTCTTCGCAATGGACGAGTTCCTCGTCGCCCACGGCGAAGTCGCCGCCATCGACGCTGACGAAGCGCAGTTGCAGCCAGATGCCGTCGCCGAGGTTGTCGACGATCTCGCCGACCGAGCCGTTCTTCAGCTTCAGCAACGTGCCCGGTTCTAGGTGCATCAGGTTGATCATCAGAAGAACATCGTCAGGTTCTTGGCCAGCAGCACGCTCTGGCCGAGGTGGATCTCGCGGCGCGCGAGCCGGAAGCCGTCTTCCGCACGTCGCAACACATCGTTGCGCTTGCCGGCGAAGTAGTACTCCTCGTGCTCGCAGCGGTTCTGGTAGATCAGGAAGCGGCTTCGGACCGAGATTTCTTCGACGCCCTCATCGTTGCGTCGCACGCCCGTGACCTGCACGTTCGTCACGAGCCGGCAAAGCCGCGACAGCGGCTCCTCGGCCCAGTGCACGCCGGTGAGGATCTGCTCGGCCCGCTTCGTCAGCGTCCACTTGCCTTCGTTGAACCAGCTCATGTCGCGATCGATGCGCGTCTTCTCGCGATCCTCGTGCTGACCGAACTTGACGTTGAACATCATCGGCATGAAATAGACGAGGTCGTCGGCGAGCGTGTCGAGCCACTCGCGAAAGCGGCGCTGGTCGAGCAGCTCGGCCTCGTCGTAGAGGAACTCTTCCACCTCGCGGCGCAGCGCGTAGTAGCGGTCGTCGCGCACCAGTGGAGCGGCGACCTGCTGTTCTTCGACGACCTCGGTCATTGCGGGTGTCCTTCGATGGGGGCGGGACGGACCGGCAGCGGGCCACCCTGGTTGGCGAAGCAGCCGACGTCGATCACGGTGCCGGAGATCGTCGCGGCGTCGTCCGACAACAGGAACGCGACCGCGTTGGCGAGATCGCTGCCGGTGGCCACGCGGCCCGCGACGGTGCCGGCCGACGGGCGGCCGACGAAGCGCTCGACGTCGCCGCCGAAGCGGCCGACGCTCATCCCCGAGACGATGCCGCCGCCGCCGGGAATCGCCACGTTGACGCGGACGTGCTGATGGAAATGGTCGTACGCCATCGCGGCACTCAACGCGACGATGGCGCCCTTGCTCGCGGCGTAGGCCGCCATGTTCGGCTTGCCGTAGCCCGCACCCGATCCGATGTTGACGATGGCGCCGCCGCCCTGTCGCACGAAGTGCGGCAAGACCGCGCGGCTGGTCAGATACGTGCCGCGCACGTTGACCGCGAAGATGCGGTCGAACAGCGCGGGGTCGGTGTCGACGATGGTGCCGAGCGGCCCGATCGCCGCGTTGTTGACGAGCCCGTCGACGCGACCGAAGCGTTCGATCGTGCGCGCGACGATGCATTCGACATCGGCCGCGTTCGACACGTCCGCTTCCATCACCTCGACCCGATCGGCCATGCCGGCGGCATCGACGGCGTCATGGATCGCATCGAAGCCGCTCGCGGTGCTCGACACCTGCGGCTCGGCCAGCCCGAACGCGACGACGTCGTGGCCGCGACGGGCGAGCTCGACCACGATCGCCTGCCCGAGGCCGAACGTGCCGCCGCTGACGATCGTGACCGGCATCAGTCGGAAAGACTCGCGGGACCCGCGTCGTTGCGGCCGAGCAGCGTGTCCCAGTCCGCGTCGTTCATGTAATCGCGCCAGCGTCGATAGAACTGGCGCGGGTTCTCTTCGCTGACCTGCAGGCTGACGTTGCCCGCGACCGGTCCCGCTTCGGTGACCTTGCCGAGCGACTGCTGATAGTTGTACGGGTAGCGCTTCGCGATCGCGCCGCGACTGCCGGCGGTCGCGTAGTTCCAGTTCTCCATGTCGTCCTGCTCGGTCATGCCGGCGGGACCCGAGTAGCGCATGTAGTAGAGCCGCAGGAAGTCCTTGACCTCCTGCGGCGCATCCGCGTCGACCAAGAAGAAGCGCCACGCCTCGGTCGACTCGGGGCCGTTCGGATGCCACACGCACAGATTGCGCGGTTGCTTGCCGTGGAACGACACGTTCGGCCAGATCGTGCCGACGAACGGCACGAGCCGGTTGCGCTCGGCGCCGAGACGACGCTTGCGTTCTTCGTGGCAGTAGCGGAAGTACTCGGCCACGACCGGGTTGTTCTGGAACGTGTCGACGAACGGCGTGTCCTCCGGAAGGATCGCACTGTGCACGCCGTGCCCCGCGGGGAAGTTGACCCACAGGTGCTGCGCGAACTCGAGCTCGTTGTCGCGACGGCCCTTGACGCCGACCTCGGCGCTCGGCCCGATGCCGATCAGGTCGACCGAGCGATGGCTGACGTTGTGATACGTGTCGCCCAGGAAGTTCTCGGCGGCGAACTTCCAGTTGCACGGGATCACCCACTTGTGGACGCCGACCAGGACTTCGGACCCGCCCTCCCGGCCGTCGCGCGCGTCGAGTGCGAGGTCGAGATGCTCTTTCGCGTCGCCGAGGTAGGTCAGGAAGTCCGGCGCGTTCGCGTCCCACGTGGCCCACACCGTGCCCTTGTAGACCTCGAGCTTCGCGACCTCGATCAGCGACCACTCCTCCTTGTTCAACGTTCCCTCGTACAGTCCCTTGAACTGCGGCACGCCGAAGAGCTTGCCTTCGGTCGTGTAGCTCCAGCTGTGATACGGACACGTGAAGAGCTGCGTGTTGCCGTGGTCGTACTGGCACACCTTCATGCCGCGATGGCGGCACGAGTTGAGGAACACGTGCACCTTCCTCTTCTTGTCGCGCGCAAGGATCACCGACTCGGCGCCCATCCGCGACGTGAAGTAGTCGCCGGCCTTCGGGATCTGGCTCTCGTGGCCGACGAACAGCCACGCCCGGGTAAAGACTTTTTCCAGCTCGTCCTCGTAGACCTGGCGGCTCGAGAAGATCTCGCGACTGATCGTGCCCGCCTTCGGGTTCACCATCGCGTGGTAGGTCAGCGGGCTGCTCATGAGGTTCCCTTCAATTGAAACGCTCGCACAGCATCTCGCCGCGTGCGAGGCCCACGGCCTCGGCGGCCGTACGGCCGGCCTCGACCATCGGCGGCGGTCCGCAGAGATAGATGCGCGTGCGCGGGTCGAGTGCGAGGCTCCCGATCAGGTCGGTCGCGTAGCCGCTGCGGCACAGCTCCGCCGGATCGGTCTCGGCCGCGAACGCGATCGACAGCGCCGGCAGCTTCGCGCGCAGCCGTTCGATCTCCGCGACGCCGAAGAGGTGCGCGCCGCTGCGGACACCGAGCAGCAGCGTCGTCGGCAGCGCCGCATGACGCTCGTCGGCAGCGATGGCCTCGAGCATCGACAGGAACGGCGCGAGGCCGGTGCCCCCCGCGACGAAGAGGCGGGGCCGTGCTTCGTCGCGGAGGAAGAAACTGCCGTGCGGCTCGCTGATTTCGACCGTCGAGCCGAGCTGCGCGACGTTGCTCAGCCAGGTCGAAAAGACCCCGCTCGACACGAGGCGCGTGTAGAACACCAGCGTGGTGCTGCCCGATGCGTTGGCCATCGAGTACGAGCGCCATTCGGTGCCGCCGTGCGGCCGGATGCGTACGTACTGGCCCGGCTGGAAATGCAGCGGATCGTCGATCTCGACCTCGAGCCGGATCGTTTCTTCGGCGACCTTCGCGATCGACACGACCCGTCCCTCGATCGGCG
Source organism: uncultured Burkholderiaceae bacterium (assembly GCA_964246005.1). Lineage (GTDB taxonomy): Bacteria > Pseudomonadota > Gammaproteobacteria > Burkholderiales > Burkholderiaceae_D > CAHJXF01. Next base: position 5,849 of record CAXTPX010000093.1, read on the forward strand.
GCAAGGCTTCGGCCGTGGCTTCGGACAGGTCGTACGGCAGCTCGACGGCGCAGGGCCCGGTCACGCGCGAGATGCAGGTGAGGATCGCGCCTGCCTTGCGGTCCGCATCGGGCAGGACGGAGCGGTCGTAGGCGCCGAGTTCGATCGACCCGGACACCAGGTTCGCCGTGCACGTGCCGCACTGTCCGTTGCTGCAGTCGGTCAGGAGGCCGAGACCCGCCGCCGATGCGGCGGCGACCACGCTCTGGCCGGCTTCGGCTCCGACGAGGCGCGACGCACCGTCGGCGAAGATCAGCGTGACCGGAATCATGCGAATGCTTCGAAGTGCACGGCCGGCCTCAGTCCGCCTTGATGTTCGCGGCCTTCGCGAGCGCGGTCCACTTCGCGAGGTCGCTGCCGATCAGCTTGCCGAACGCGGCGCCCTGCAGGTTGCCGGGCTCCATTCCCAGCGACTGCAACTGCTTGACGACATCCGGCTCGGCCAGGATCTCCTTCAGCGCGCCCTGCAGCACGGTCGCCACCTCGGGCGGTGCCTTGCTCGGGACGACGAGACCGGTCCAGATCGGCGCCTCGTACTTCGGCGTGCCTGCCTCGGCGACCGTCGGCACGTCGGGCAGGATGCTCGAGCGTTTCGCCGTCGTGACCGCGAGCGCGCGCAATTTCCCGGCCTTGATGTTCGGCACGATCGCGGCGATATCGACGAACGCGACGTCGACCTCGTCGCCGAGCAGCGCGGCGATGACCGGCCCGGTGCCCTTGTAGTTGACGTGCGTGAAGCGGACGTCGCTCTCGCGGGCGTACAGCTCGGCTGCGAGCTGGAACGCCGACGACGCGACGCCGTGGTTCAGCGACCCGTCCGGGTGCTTCCTGCCGATCGCCTTCAGGTCCGCGAGCGACTTGGCCGGCGACGACGCGTTGACCGTCACCACCAGCGGAAACGATCCGAGCAACGCGACCGGCTGGAAGTCCTTGACGGGGTCGTACGTGAGCTTCGAGTACAGGCCGGGGTTGACCGTCAGCGCACCGCTCGACGCGACGAAGATCGTGTAGCCGTCGGCCGACGCCTTCGCGACATAGTCGGCCGCGATGATCGAGTTCGCGCCCGCGCGGTTCTCGACGACGAAGCTCTGCTTCAGGCGCTCCTGCAGCTTCGCCGCGATGATCCGCGCCAGGATGTCGTTGGTGCCGCCCGGCGCGAAGCCGACCACGACCTTGACCGTGTGGTCGGGATAGGCCGCCGCCGCGGGCACCCCGTGCATCAGGGTCGCCAGCATCAGGCCCGTGGTGACCAGGACCCTGTTCAATCGTGACGAAGCGGCATTCACTCGGCGGTCTCCTCGACAGCTACCAGCATTGTCCGCTGAGTAGACTGAATGTTCATTATACGGACACGCGGTCGACGCGCAAGTGGCTACGCGGTCACGGCGTCGACGGCCCGCACGACCGGCACGCCCGGGCCCGTGCCGCGGATCCGGTCGACCAGTGCCATCGGATCGGCCGGCAGTCGATCCCCGCGCCACGCGACGTGCTGGTCGGGACGCGACAGCACCAGGCTCCTGTCGTAGAGCCCCTCCGCCTGCGCGGAGCGCACGTCGAAGACCGTCAGCGGCACGCCGCGCTCGGCGGCCGCGGCGACGAGCGGGTCGACATCGACCGAAGGATCGAAGCGCAGCAGCGTGTAGTCCGTCCCCATGCAGTCGTACAGCGACCGGCCGTCGTCGAGCCACAGGTGCGGCGTCCGGCAGCCCGGCACGGTCGACGGCGTGAACGTGTCCATCGTATAGGCCGGTGGCGACGCCCCGTCGTACGCGATCAACGGCGAGCGGTCGTAGAACGTGCCGAAGTTGAGGCCGCCGCAGCAGTACTGCTTCACGTTGAGGTCGTACAGCGCCTTGCCCGCGGCGGCGCGGGCGCGGTCGCCGTCGGCGCCCTCCGCCTCGATGTCGTCGGGCACCGCCTCGCGTTCGCGCTGCAGTGCCAGCGCATGGTCCATCGCGAAGCGCGAGACCTGCTCGGTGATCGGCTGGCGCTCGGCCTCGTAGGCATCCAGGATGCCTTCGCCCGCCCAGCCGTTCAGGTACGCGGCGACCGTCCACGACAGTTCCATCGCGTCGGCGATGCCGGCGTTCATGCCGTAGCCGGCCATCGGGATCCAGAGGTGACTCGCGTCGCCGCAGATGAACACGCGGCCCGCGCTTGCGTGACCCCGGAAGCGGTCCGCGACGAGGCGTCGACCCACCCAGTCCTCCTTCGACAGGATCTCGTACTCGAAGTCCGGGCCGACTCCGAGGATCTCGCGGATCGCCCAATCGCGGTCGACCGCATCGAAGTCGGTCTCGTCGGCCTTCAGGTAGTTGTGCAGCAGCCAGGTCTCGCGCCCGTCGATCGCGTAGACGTTGCCGCTGCGGCGCGGGTTGAGCGCGAACGTCGCCCAAGCGCGTTCGTGCTTCAGCAGCGACAAGAGCGACGGCGCGCGGAAGTAGGTCGACTGCACGCGGCCGACGACGTCGGTGCCGGAGAGGCGCGCGCCGATCTTCTTTCGCACCATCGAACGACCGCCGTCGCAGCCGATCAGGAATTCGCACGCGATGCGCAGCGCGGCGCCCGAG
>CAXTPX010000094.1:0-8376 GCA_964246005.1 uncultured Burkholderiaceae bacterium
AAGTCGCCGCGACAGGCGGTCCGCGCGGTGCCGGGCAACGGCCTCGAGGTGCCGATGTGGATCCTCGGGTCGAGCCTGTTCGGCGCCCAGCTGGCGGCGGCGCTCGGGCTGCCGTTCGCGTTCGCGTCGCACTTCGCGCCGGCGCAGATGATGGACGCGATCTCGGTCTATCGGTCGCAGTTCCGCCCGTCGGCGCGGCTCGCGAAGTCGTACGTGATGCTCGGCTTCAACGTCTTCGCGGCCGACACGCAGGCCGAGGCCACGTATCGCGCGACGTCGATGCAGCAGGCGTTCATCAACTTGCGCAGCGGACGACCGGCGCCGCTGCCGGTTCCGGTCGAAGGCTTCATGGAACGTATCGGCCCCCAGGAGAAGTCGCTGTTGTCGCAGAGCCTGTCGTGTTCGGCGATCGGCACACCCGACGTCGTCGATCGGGCACTGCATGCGTTCATCGAGCGGACCAAGGCGGACGAGCTGATGTTGACCGCGCAGATCCACGATCACGGTGCGCGGCTGCGCTCCTACGAGATCACCGCCGACATCCTGTCGGAAGCCGTCACGGCGTAGCGTCCCGCGACCCCGTGGCGGGTGCGGCGACCGTCGCGCCGTCGATGCGATGGCGCTCGAGCGACTCGGCGACGAAGCCGCTCGCCTTCATGTCCTCGACGAATCGCCGGAGGAACTCGCTGGCTGCAGAGCCGCGGCTCTTCGGCAGCCCCATCGCCTGCTCGATGACCATGAAGTGCCCGGCCAGCAGGCGCAGGCCGGGCAGGCGGCGGGCGTCCGACTCGAGCTGCTGTCGGACGCCGGCCGCGACGTCGGCGTGTTCGGAGACGAACGTGTCGGTCACGGTCGGCGACGTCGGCGCCCGCGCGATCTGCGCGTTCTTCAGCGTGCGCGTCAGATAGAGGTCGTAGGCGCTGCCCTTGCCGACCACGACACGGCGACCTTCCCGATCGACCTCGTCGTTCGCGACGATGCGCGAATCGGCGCGCACGAGATAGCTGCCTTCGATCAGCAGGTATGGATCGGTGAAGGCGATGGCCGCAGCGCGCAACGGATCGATCGCGAAGAAGCCGACGTCGGCGCGCTCGTCCGCCACCGCGTCGACCGACTTGCCGGCGCCATCGAAGACGACCAGTTCGACCGGGACGCCGAGGCATGCGGCGAGTCGATCGGCGAGATCGACGGAGACGCCTGTCGGACGACCGTTCTCGACCGGACGGCTTGCGAGGATCGGGTTGCCGAGGTTGATCGACGCGCGCAGCCTCCCGGTCGGCGCGAATGCCCGGACGATCGATGGCGCGACCGGCGGTGCATCGACCGGCGTCTGCGCGACGGCGATCGTCGACCCGCACGAGATGGCCAGCGCGATCAGCCGGGTGCGCACCGTCACCACGGCAGCCGGCGCCCGTCGTACGTGACGAAGCGTCCGCTGTCGGCAGGTCGGAGCTCGTCGACCACGGCCAGCATCTCGACCACGGCCACCTCCGCGGCCCGGCCGATCGCATCGCCGCGGAACGGTCGCGACAACCCGGTCCTGACCGTGCCGGGATGCAGCGCGACGATCACGGCTGCAGGTTTCACGCGAGCCAGTTCGATCGCAGCGGTCCGCACGATCATGTTGAGCGCCGCCTTCGACGCGCGATAGCTGTACCAGCCGCCGAGCCGGTTGTCCTCGATGCTGCCGACCTTCGCCGAGAGCAACGCGACGATCGAACGATCGTCGGCGAGCAGCGGCGTGAAGCGACGCACGACCAGCGCCGGGCCGAACGTGTTGACGCGGAAGGTCTCGGTCAACTGCGCGTAGTGCAGGTCGGCCAGCCGTTTCTCGGGCATGAAGCCGCGTGCATGCAGCACGCCGGCGGCGTTGACGACCAGGTGGAACGGACCGGTCGCGCGCAGTGCGTCCGCGGCGGCACCGATGCTCGCTTCGTCGTCGAAATCGATAGGGATCGCCGAGCGGCGATGCAATGCGTGCACGGTGTCGCAACGCGGGTCGGCCCTCAGACGATCGACCATCGCCGCGCCGATGCCACCCGAAGCGCCGATGACCACGGCACGGTAGCCGTCGGGCAGCGACGCCATCGAGCCGTCGGCCGTCACCACCCTTCGCTGCCCGGTTCGCCCTTGAAGGGGCCCGTCAATTCGGGCGTGATCCAGCCGCCGTAGAAGCGGCTGGGCTGCGGCAGCGCGCGCACGCCGTCGACCAAACAGGCGAGCGTGGTCGGATAGAACGCGATGTGGTCGACGAGCGCTTCCATGCCCGCATAGGGTTCGGGGTAGCTCCAGCCGACCGCGGGAAGCAGGTCGGCGCCGTCGCAGAGCGACCAGTATTGCGCGGCGCCTTTCCACTCGCACATCGACCGGCCGGGCGCCGGGACGAGCCAGCGCCGGTCGACGTCCGCCATCGGCAGGTAGAACCCGGGTGGACTCGCCGTCTCGAGGACGCGCAATGCACGTCGCGTCGACGCGACGCGACGCTCGCCCCACAGCACGACCACTTCGCGGACGTCGGCCACGATGCGCGGCGGGCGCGGATAGTCCCAGACCGACTCCTGTCCCGGACCCGGATCGACGGCGAACGAAGGACGAGCGTCACCGCGCCAGCGCCACATCGCGCCGGCCGAGCGTGCCCAGCGAGGAAGGTCAGCCATGGATCGTCAAGTCGCCAGAACGAACGCGTGATAAAGCTTCACCCATTCCCCGGACATCTCCCGACCGTCGGGGGCAACGCCACCGACCATTTCCTCGAACCGGCAGATCAGCGAAGCCTTGACGCCGAACACCACGTCCGACGTCAGGTAGTCGCTGCTGTCGGCGAAGAGGTGGGTGACGAGAGTCCGATGGCCCGCAGCGGAGATCATGAAGTGGACGTGCTCGGGGCGAAATGGATGGCGCCCCTGCGCCGCGAGGATCCGCCCGACCGGCCCGTCGTCGGGAATCGGGTAAGCCGTCGGCCGCACCGTCCACAGGTCGAACGCGCCCTTCGCGTCCGTGCGGAAGGATCCGCGACCGGCGAGCCCGTGCGCCTCGTCGAGCTTCTGGAGATCGTAGAAGCCGTCGTTGTCGGAATGCCAGACGTCCACCGTCGCGCCGGCGATGGCGACGCCCGTCGTATCCCTCACCGTGCCGTGGACGTACATCGACGGTCCCTGCAGAGGTCCCCGGATGTCGGCGCCGTTCTCGAACACGGGCGCCGTGACGTGGAACGGTCCCAGCACCGTGGTCTCCGTCGCTTCGCCGGGAAACCGATGATTGATCGCATCGACCAGCATCGAGACGCCGAGGACATCGGACAACAGGATGAATTCCTGCCGCGTGGCCGAACAGGTCTGCCCCGTCGCCGTCAGCAGGTCGATGCCCTGCTTCCACTCGGCCTCGGTGGGTTCGACCTCGCGCACGAACGCATGCAGATGACGCACCAGCGCTTCGCCGATGAAGCGAACGCGCGGATCGCTCGCGCGCGACACCTGATCCAGCACCGCTCGCGTGACGTCGTCGCCGATGTCGGCAGTCCCGCAAAGGTCCTGCGTTTCAGACGCCATTCCACATCACCACGTTCTGCAATTCGACATCGGCTTCCAGCGCGACGCCGAAGCCGGGCACCCGCCGAAGACCGTTCCGGCCTGGCGATCGTCGCCACCCCCTCGCCACGCGACGATCTGATCGGGGCGGACGAGCAGCAGGCCGGCGTAGCGCGTGAAGTTAGTGATCTCGGTCGGGTAGTCCTTCGGCAGACCGAGCGCCCGGACCACTTGTGCGAAGCCCAGGCGCCGGAAGTGCTCCATCGTGCGCGCCTGCGTGGCAATGTCAACTGTTGCATTCACCATCATTGCTCGTTCGGAGTTGATTTCATTTGCAATCATTACGCTTGCAATTCATCGGTCCGCCGCCTACGCTCGAGCAGGTGTCGAGGATGTGAGTATCAATACCCGACACTCCAATTCGAAGCAATGTCCAACGAACCACTAGGGGCGTTCGTGCCGAAAACGATCGGGACCAGGACGACCGCCAGGCTCGAGCTGTCCGAGCATCTGCCGTACCTGATCCGGCACGTTTACGGGCAAGTGGAGGCCGCCTCCGCGGGGCGTCTCGCGCAGTTCGGCGTCAACGTCGCGGTCTGGAGGATCCTCGCGGTGCTCTGGCAGCACGGCGATCTCGCGCATCGAGAGTTGTCCGAGCTCACGTCGATCGAAGTGTCGACGCTGTCACGCGTGAGCAAGGCCGTCCAGCGCGACGGCCTGATCCGGCGTAAGCGCACGGTCGAAGACCAGCGGACCGTTCGCGTGACGTTGACCGACAAGGGCCGTGATCTGGTCCTGCAGATCATGCCGTCGGCGGTAGCGCTGCAGAAGCGGATGACGGGCAGCATGACGGCCGGGGACGTGCAGACCGTCACGCGCCTGCTGCACGTCATCGCCGAGAACCTCGGGACGTACGGGGAAACGGATCACGACGTGCCCGCCCTGTCGAAGAAGGTCAGCACGGCCGAGGCGACGATCAAGGCGGCATCGAAGGCTGCGCCGCGGAAGCGTGCTCGACGGACCGCTGCCTGACGCAACTACTGCCAGCTTCAGATCGGCCCTCCCACCGGTGGCGAGTCGGCGTCCGGGACCGATGCGTCAACCCGCCACGAGTCGTGCGTCGCGGCGCTGACCGATCGACATCAGCGGCACGTAGACGGCGACCGACAGGAAGACGCCGACGAACCAGGCATAGTTGTAGATCGTCTTGAAGACGTCGGGTGCGCCGGCGAAGGTCCGCGGGAACGCGATCGCGAGAAAGCCCGGCACGTTGGGCGCGACCGCCACCGCGAACGCGGCGATCGCCGCCAGGTTCCATCCGCCGCTGTAGCGATACGGTCCGTCGTCGCGATACAGCGCCGGCACGTCGACCTTCGTTCTCCGGATCAGCCAGTAGTCGGCGATCATGATGCCGAGCACCGGCCCGAGGAGCGCCCCGTATCCGCCCAGCCACGTGAAGATGTAGCCGCCCGACGACGCGATCAGCTTCCACGGCATCACGAGGGCCCCGAGCCCGGCCGTGATGAAGCCGCCGCGCGCGAAGTCGACATGGCGCGGAAAGATCGCGGCGAAGTCGTAGGCCGGTCCGACCACGTTCGCGGCCAGGTTCACGCACAGCGTGTCGATCACGATGATCGTCAGGCCGATCGCCACCGCGATGCCCTCCATGCGGCTCGCGAGGTCGACCGGATCCCAGATCGCCTTGCCATAGATGGTCACGGTCGCGGACGTCACCGCGACGCCGATCAGCGCGACCGCGCCCATCGGCACCGGTAGACCGATCGACTGGCCGATCAGCTGGTCCTTCTGGCTCCGCGCGAAGCGCGTGAAGTCGGGGATATTCATCGCCAGCGTCGACCAGAAGCCGCACATCGCGGTGAACGACGGCCAGAAGAGATTCCAGAACTGACCGGCCTTGGCGCCACCCGAATGTTCATCAAGCGCGAACCGCGACGGCGCGTGGAGCATCGCCCCGAAGCCGTCGGCACGGATCCATGCCCAAGCCAATAGCGCGAAGAGGATCGCGATCTTGATCGGCGCCGTGAAGCTCTCGACCCAGCGCACCGACTCCGGCCCGCGGACGATGAACCACAGGTGCATCGCCCAGAACACGACGAAGCCGGACAACTGGCCCGCGTTGATGCCGAGCCATCCGATCGGCGGCCCGACCAGTGCACCGCCCGTGAGGATGTTGCCAACCGCATAGATCGCGCTGCCGCCGACCCAGCACTGGATGCCGAACCAGCCGCACGCGACGATGGCGCGCAGCAGCGCCGGCAGCTTCGCGCCGCGCGTGCCGAACGACGTGCGGACCAGCACTGCGAACGGCACGCCGAGCTTCGCGCCGGCGTGACCGTTCAGCAGGATGGGGATCAGCACGACGAGGTTGCCGGCGAGTACCAGGCCCACGGCCTGCCAGGCCGAGAAGCCCTGGTCGATCAGGCCGGCGGCGAGCATGTAGCCCGGGATGCACACCACCATCCCGATCCACAACGCCACGTAGTGATAGGCCTTCCACGTCCGATGGCTCGCATCGGTCGGCGCGAGGTCGGGGTTCCACAAGGTGGCGGACGCCTGGGGCGGGCGGACGTTCATGGAGGTCTTTCGGATCGAGACGCGTCGAACCGACTCTACGACATGCGGCGCACTGCCTTGCCGAAGTGCCCGTACAACTTTCGAATGTCCGCCATGCGGAGGATCGTCGATCTCGCCTGGCTGCACCGGTCGTACAGGGCTATCGTGCGGTCCGATGGCCCGCACGCTCTACCGCAAGCTCTGGGACGACCACGTCGTGACCGACTACGGCGACGACGAGGCGTTGCTGTACATCGATCGCCAGATGCTGCACGAGATCAGCAGTCCCCAAGGCTTCGAGGGCTTGCGCGAACGGCGATTGCCGATCGCACGGCCCGATGCCCAGATGAGCGTCGCCGATCACTCGGTTCCCACGCGAGGCCGCGAGGTCGACATCGCCGACCGTCAGGCGCGTGAACAGGTCGAGCTGTTGACCCGCAACGCGGCCGAGTTCCGGGTGCGGCACATTCCGCTCCGCGACCTGCGCCACGGCATCGTGCACATCATCGGACCCGAGCAGGGGTTCACGTTGCCCGGCATCACGCTGGTGTGCGGCGACTCGCACACGTCGACACACGGCGCATTCGGCGCGCTCGCGTTCGGCATCGGCGCCTCGGAGATCGAGTGCGTACTCGCGACGGCGACGCTGCGACAGACGCGGGCGCACGACCTGCGCGTCGACGTGCACGGCTCGCTCGCCGCCGGCGTCTCCGCGAAGGACGTGATCCTCTTCATCATCGGGCGGCTCGGCGCGTCGGGCGCAGTGGGCCATGCGATCGAGTACGGCGGCGATACCGTGCGACGGATGACGATGGCCGAGCGCATGACTCTCTGCAACATGACGATCGAGGCCGGCTCGCGGACGGGACTCGTCGCACCCGACGACACGACCTTCGCGTGGATCACCGGTCGACCGCTCGCGCCGACGGGTGCGATGCTCGAACGCGCGCTCGACTACTGGCGGACGCTCGCGAGCGATCGGGACGCGATGGTCGAACGTGTGCTCGACGTCGACGCGTCGACGCTCGCGCCGCAGGTCACGTGGGGGACGAGTCCCGATCAGGTCGTCGCAATCGACGGGCGCGTGCCCGATCCCGACGCACAACCCGACGACGCCCGTCGCGCGAAGGTCGCGCGGGCGCTCGACTACATCGGCCTCGCGCCCGGCGGCTCGATCGCGGACGCGCGCATCGACCAGATCTTCATCGGCTCGTGCACGAACGGCCGCATCGAGGACCTGCGCGCGGCCGCGGCCATCCTGCGCGGGCGGCACAAGGATGGCCGCGTGCAGGCGATGGTCGTCCCCGGCTCCGCGCAGGTGAAGGCCGAGGCGGAGCGCGAAGGACTCGACCGCGTGTTCATCGAAGCGGGCTTCGAATGGCGCGACGCGGGCTGCTCGCTGTGCGTCGCGATCAACGACGATCGCCTCGCACCCGGTACGCGCTGCGCGTCGACGTCGAACCGGAACTTCGAAGGGCGGCAAGGCGTCGGTGCGCGCACGCATCTCGTCAGCCCGGCGACGGCCGCGGCATCGGCGATCGCGGGCCATCTCGCGGATCCGCGCGAATACGCCCCGCGTTGATGGAAGCGTTCACGGTCTTCGAGGCACTCGCGGCGCCGCTTCCCGATGCGGAAGTCGACACCGACATCCTGTTCCCGGCGCGCTTCCTCACGCTGACGCAGAAGCACGGCCTCGGCCGCTACGCGTTCCACGACAAGCGCTTCGACGAGAACGGCCACGAGCGTCCCGACTTCGTGCTCAACCGCGCGCCGTGGCGCGATGCCGGCATCTTCGTCGCGGGCCCCAACTTCGGTTGCGGTTCGAGTCGCGAGCAGGCGCCGTGGGCGATCGCCGACCTCGGCATCCGCTGCATCATCGCGCCGAGCTTCGGTGCGATCTTCGAGGCCAACTGTCGACGGAACGGCCTGCTGCCGGTCGTCGTCGGCGGCGACGATCACCGTGCGTTGATGGCGCACGCGATGGCCGGTGGCTCGATCCGCGTCGACCTGCTCGACTGCACGATCCGGTTCGGCGACAACGAGATCCGCTTCGCGATCCCCGAAGCGGCGCGGCTCGCGCTGGTCGACGGCGTCGACGAGATCGACGTCATTCGACGCGACGAGGGGCCTGCGATCGCCGCGTTCGAGGCACGCCAGCGGCGACGCATGCCGTGGCTGTACCCACCCGACCCCTGAGAGGCACCGCATGGCCAGTCCCGCGCTTCGCGAACAGCTCGCGAGCAAACGATTCTTCGTCGTCCCCGGCGTGCAGGAC
>CAXTPX010000095.1:0-8371 GCA_964246005.1 uncultured Burkholderiaceae bacterium
TGAGAGTGATGCTGTCCATGGGATGTCCTTTGCTTTGTTTCTAAATGTTAGGTGCGGGTGCGGGGTCGGGCTTGCGGGTACGGGTCGCCGCCGCGATGTAAACTGCGGCCAAAATGCTGAAGATGTAGGCCTGCACCATGCCGGTCAGCAGACCGAGCACCGTCATCACGATCGGGAAGACGAACGGCGTGATCGTCAGGAGGATCGCGACGATCATCGCGCCGCTCATCATGTTGCCGAAGAGGCGCACCGCCAGCGCGAGCGTGCGCGACAGCTCGCTGATGAGATTGAACGGCAGCATCACGACGGTGGGTTGCACGTAGGTCCTCAGATAGCCGCGAAAGCCCTGTCGGGTGATGCCGAAGAACGGAACCGCGACGAACACGCAGAGCGCCAGCGCCGTGGTGGTCGAGAGCGACGAGGTCGGCGGCTCGAAGCCGGGAATGACCGTGCACAGGGCGGACGCGGCGACGAACAGGAACAGCGTTCCGAGGAACCCCAGGTAGCGCTTCGGCTGTTGCAGGCCGACTTCCTCGATCTGGGTCAGGATCGCGGTGACCACGATCTCGAGCAGGCTCTGCCATCGCGACTGCCTGCGGCCGGCCGACAGCCTGCGCGTGACGAGCATCGAGCCGATCACCAGCGCCAGCATCAATGCCCAGGTGAAGACGATGGTGGCGTTGAGCTTGAAGAACCCGTGCTGCCAGAAGATCCACTCGTCCGGGCTAAGGCGCATGGCGGCCGATCGCGGCGCGGAGTCCGCCGTCATCCGATGACGGCGGACGCGTGCGCCAGGTCACGACGGCGCGTGACAGCAGGAAACCCGTCAGGCACAGCAGGAGCCGCGCCCAGTCGTCGCCGGCGATCAGATGGAAGCCGCCGAGCGTGACACCCATGCGGAGCAGCAGGCTCGCGAGGACGCTCGGTCCGGGCCGCCGGAACGTCGCTGCCCGGCGCACCGTCCACCACAGGCCGCCGTAGAACACCAGGCCGAGCAGGCCTCCGGCCACCACGGGGATCACGGCCCCGAAGGGATGGGCCGTCAGTCCGTCGACGAGATCATGCATCGCCGTGCTCCTCGTCCTCGTGCATGGCGCGGTCTTCGCGCGCCACCCAGTGCCAGGCATTCAGGCAGCCGATCGTCAGGCCGGCGACCAGCAATGCCAGCGTCCACGAGTGCATCCCGGCGTGATGCCGATCGATCCAGAGACCGAGCGCCGCACCGCCCAGCGTCGGCACGACGACCGACCAGCCGACGAGACCCATCATCCCCAGCCCGAAGAAGACGCCGGGGGCGCCGTCGCGACGCGCCTTCAGCTTGCGGGTCGCCTTGCCGCCGATCCGGTCGGCCAGCTCGGCGGCTCGCGTTGGACGGCGCAAGGAATCGGCCGGCGGTTCAATCATGTTCGAACCCCGCGAAGCGGCGCAGGAAGCCACTCTCGAGACGCGCCATCGCCGAGCGCATGTCCCGGTCCTGCGTGTCCTGTTTCTCGAACTGTTCGGTCACCGCGTTGCGCAACTGCCCGAGATCCGTTCCACGCAAGGCACCGCGCACGGACACGAGCACGTCGGCACCGGTCTTCACCAGCACGCCCTCGTCCACCGCGACGAAGATCTCGTCGCGCGCGTCGGTCTCGTAGGTGAGGATGCCGGGTGCCAGCGCCGCGACGCAATCGAGCCGGTGCGGCAGCAGGCCGAACGAGCCCGACGCGGTCTCCGCGACGATGCGCGAGACGTCGGCCTCGTCGACGAACACCGCGAACGGCCGCAGGACCCTAAGACGCATGTGCGACCGCCTCGTCGGCGCCCTTCGACGGCGCGGACGAACCGGGCGCCGCTGGCGCGGGCTTGCCGGGTTTGCCGGGTTTGCCTTTGGCTTCGGAGATCGCGCCGATCATGTAAAGCGCGCTCTCGGGTCGCTCGTTGAACTCGTCGTGCGGGATGCGCTCGCATCCGTCGACCGAATCCTGGAGGCTCACGAGCTTGCCCTTCAATCCCGTGAACTGCTCGGTCGTGAAGAAGGGCTGCGTCAGGAAGCGCTCGAGCCGGCGAGCCCGCGCCACCACCTTCCGGTCGGCCGGCGACAGTTGCTCGAGGCCCAGCATCGCGATGATGTCCTTCAGTTTCGCGTACTGCGCCAGCGTCTGCCGGATCTCCTGCGCGAGCGCGTAGTGACGCGCGCCGACGATGCCGGGGGTCGCCATGCGGGAGCTCGACTGCAACGGGTCGATCGACGGGTACAGACCTTCGCTCGCGCGTTCACGCGACAGCACGATCGACGCCGACAAATGCGAGAACGTATGCACCGCCGCCGGGTCGGTGAAGTCGTCGGCCGGTACGTACACGGCCTGGATCGACGTGATCGCGCCCGAGTCCGTGTTGGCGATCCGCTCCTCGAGGCCTGCCAGCTCGGTGCCCATCGTCGGCTGGTAGCCGAGCCGCGACGGCATCTGTCCCATCAGGCTGGAGACCTCCATGCCGGCCTGGATGAAGCGGAAGATGTTGTCGACCAGGAGGAGCACGTCGCGGTGCTCGTCGTCGCGAAAATACTCGGCCATCGTCAGGGCGGCATCGCCGACCCGGAAGCGCGCACCCGGCGGTTCGTTCATCTGCGCGAAGATCATCACCATCTTCGGCAGCACGCCGGCGTCCTTCATCGCCTCGTAGAGCTCGGCCCCTTCGCGACAGCGCTCGCCGATGCCGCAGAAGATGCTGACGCCGTCCTGATGATCGATCATGTTGTGGATCATCTCGGTCAGGAGGACCGTCTTCCCGACGCCGGCACCGCCGAACAATCCGCCCTTGCCGCCCCGCTCGAGCGGGGTCAGCACATCGATCACCTTGATGCCGGTCTCGAAGACCTGGGACGTCGTCGAGCGCCGCGACAACGCGGGCGGCTCACGATGCACCGACCGCCACTCGACCTCGCTCAGCACCGCGCCGCGGTCGATGACGTTGCCGAACACGTCGAACATGCGCGAGACGATGGCCTTGCCGACCGGCGCTCGCAGCGGACCGCCGGTGTCGCGGACGGGCGCGCCGCGCGACAGCCCTTCGGTGGTGGTGAGCGCGATCCCGCGAACATGGCGCTCGTCGCGCTGCGTCAGGACCTCGATGACGATCCGGTCGTCGGCGCCCGCGTGCAGCACCGAACGAATCATCGGCAACTCCGCGGCAAAGCGCACGTCGACCACGCTGCCGCGCACGGCCGTGACGATGCCCATGTTCGGCGGTTTCGCATCCATCTGCGCGACCTTGGCGCAAGTCGCGTGAACGGTCTGTGCGGTGGGCAACAGTGGGAGTGACCGACAAGCGCTTCACGGCCATCCGGCGCGTTGTGTGCGCGACCGAACGGTCGCGCGAAAGGGCACCGCGTACGCTTCGATGCTCCGTCGCACGACCCACCGCGCCTTGAACGAACTCGAAGACCGGGCCGGCCATGCCGACCGCGAATTGCACTTGCTCGCGCCGTATTCGATGGCGTCTCCGTCGATACGCGCTCGGGCCTCGCCATGAATGCGTACTGGGGCACGGCCGGATCCGCAGTACCGTCGACGAAGCGCGTGGTGTACGTCGCGCTGGCGGGCAATCTCCTCGTGACCGCGACGAAGCTCGGCGCCGCCCTCCTCACCGGCAGCTCGGCCATGCTGAGCGAGGCGGTGCATTCGTTCGTCGACACCGGCAACGAGTTGCTTCTGCTGTACGGCATGCGCCGCTCGACGCGGCGACCCGACGTCGAGCATCCGATCGGCTACGGGCGCGAGCTGTATTTCTGGAGTTTCATCGTCGCGCTGCAGGTGTTCGCGCTCGGCGCCGGGGTCTCGATCTACGAAGGCGTCCTGCACGTGCTCAACCCGCAGCCGATCGACCACCTGCCGGTCAGCTACCTCGTGCTCGGGTTCGCCTTCGTCTTCGAAGGGATTTCGTGGTGGATGTCGCTGCTCCAGTTCAGGGCGGCCAAGGGAGCGATGGGCTACTACGAAGCCTTTCGCAGCAGCAAGGATCCGCCGTCGTTCATGGTGCTCTTCGAAGACACCGCCGACCTGATCGGCATCGTGCTGGCGGCCCTCGGTACCTATGCCGCCACGACCCTGAAGCTGCCGGTGCTCGACGGGGTCGCCTCGATCCTGATCGGGCTCGTGCTCGCCGCGACCGCGGGCCTGATCGCGCGGGAAAGCAAGAGCCTGCTGATCGGCGAGCGCGCGGATCGCCGGCTGAGCGATTCCATCCTCCGGATCGCCGAAGCCGCCAGTCCGCTGTCGCACGCGAACGGAGTGCTGACCGTCCAGCTCGCGCCGGACCAGGTGCTGGCCGGGCTGAGTCTGGAGTTCCCGCCGGACCTGAAGGCTGACGAGATCGAGGAGTCGGTCATCGTCATCGAGCAGCAGATTCGCGCCAGCCATCCGGAAGTCGTCACGTTGTTCATCAAGCCGCAGACCCGGGCGACCTGGAGGGACGCGGTCCGCAGGCGCTTCGGCACCACGCCCGACATGGACGCGAAGGTCTGAGGCCCTGTCCTGTCATCGATGGTCAGAGTTCCCTCTCGAGCGCCGGACTGCCTGCCCAACGCGCGGGCCGACCATGGTGTCGATACAGGTCGAGGTCCCGCTCCTCGTCCCAAACCATGTCCGGATCGTAGGGAGGCGCGTCCTTGACCGATGCACGACTCATGTCGACCGACACGGTCTCGTCCAGCCACTTCACGCCGCTGATCCATTCCGGGGCGATCAGGACCTGGTGACCGAGCCACCAGTTGCTGGTGTCGACGATGACATAGCGAATGGCCCAGGTCTCGTCATCGACGAGATAGCCGGAGACATGCCCGATCTCGCCATCGGTCGCGCGGAGGTGGTAGCCGGTGACGGCCTTGCAGCTGCGCAGATGCGGATCGTCGTTGCGATGACGCCTGCGTTCGGCACGCAACTGCCGATCCTCTTCGTCCTCGCGCTCCTTTCGATCGACACGTTCACCGACGTAGCCTCCCGCCATCGCATAGGGGTAGTCGCCGCCGCCCCACATGCCGTTGCCGGACCAGTAATACGGATAGCCGAAATACCCCATGTATTCCACTTCGTTCTGGCGTGACACGGGCTTGTCGGTATCGATGTTCGGGCTCTGCCTGACCTGCTCCTTCGTGATCGACACCGACAGCGTCTCGTTCGCCCAGTTCGGATGCCCGACGGAAATGGGCGAGATCAGCACCTTCCGATCCGGCAGCCAGCGACCGGTGTCGACCACGAGGTATCGGATCGCCCAGTCGTCGTCGTCGAAGTAGAAGTCCCTCACGTGTCCGATCTCGCCATCGGTCGCACTGATCTTGTAGTGACCAAGGTCTTTCGTATTGCGCAACATGAAGTGGTCCTTTCAGGGTTCGGTTTCGGCGCTTCGCTCGCGTGCGCATCGTGCATCCAGCCGACGTCGCTTTCGTCTTCCGAAGACCGCATGACGGCGAATGCGAACCCGCAATGTCCGCGCGATCGATCACGGCGTCTGTTCGCTGGTGCACGCGGCATGCGATCGAAGCACTTCGATGCCAATCGACTGGCCCGCTGCGGGCATCGCGTCAACTGTGGTCGAGCCAACCACCGCTGAACCCGGCACGCCGCAGTCCCTGTACCGCATAGGGACAGCTTCGCATCAGCCGCCACGGCAAGCCGCTCCGATAGTTCTCGATCATCATCACGATCGGACCCTGGTTCAGGCCGAACTGCCACGGCGAGACCCAGCCGAACGGGTTCTCCGACCGGTCCGGATGGGTCGGATTGAACGTCGCCTTGAAGCCGCAGCGATCGGTGGTCTTCAGGTCCACGCGGTTGACGAAATAGTCGAGCGTCGGCACGACGATTTCCGGCGCGAACGGCAGCGATGCGACGACGGCCCAGGGGGCGATCGTGCCGTCGTCGGGCCCGTCCGGTACGCCGCGTCCGAGATAGTCGAAGAACACGCGCTGGCGGCCGTCGACCTCGATCGTGTCGGGCCCGGGCCCGTCGCTCGCACTGATCCCCCAGCAGCAGGCGCTGTAGTCCCGAAACCCGTGGGGGTTGTCGACGGCGTAGAGCTGCTGGACCTGCGTCGCACGTCGACTGTTCTCGAAGTAGTCGATGCCCTTGCCGCGCATGTACTCGTCGCGAAGGCCTCGCAGGTCGAACCAGAGATGCGAGATCTGATGGGTGAAGAGCGGACCCGAGTAGATCAGGTCCTTCTCATAGATCCGACGCCATCGAAAGGTCGACGTCCATTCGGCATAGTTCTGCGGCGCCAGTGGAAAGGTCGGCGAGCCCAGTCCCAGAAGGTAGAGGAACATCGCCTCGTCGTAGCCTTGCCACCGATAGGGCAGGAACCCGCTCTCCGGCGTCCATCCCTGGGAGACGGTCAGGCCGTCGTTCAACGCCCACTGCCAGTCGACCCGGCGGTACAGCTTGTCGGCGAGTTCCCGGATCTCGCGCTCGTCGTCGGTGTCGTCGAGGAAAAAGGCAGCCGCGGTCAACATGCCGGCGATCAGGAACGACGTGTCGACGGTCGACAGCTCGCACGCCCACACGCGCTTACCGCTTCGCATGTCCAGGAAGTGGTAGTAGAAGCCCTTGTAGCCGGTCGCGTCCGGATGGTTTCCCTGCGAACTGCCATCGAAGAAGCGCAGTGTCGCGAGCGTTCTCTGCACAGCGTCCGTGCGGGTCATGAAGTCGCGCGTCACGCCGACCGGATACGACGAGAGCGCGAGGCCGACGGCCGCGATGCTGGACGGTGAGTCGGGGCTGGTCTTGTCGGCGATCAGTCCGTTGATCGGGTTCGCTTCGTCGACGAAGTAGCAGAACGATTCGCGCTGAAGCTTTTCGAGTTCGACGGGCTCGACTGCGGGAGGATCAGCGGAAAGCGTGACTGCAGCCCTGTTCGAGTCGATTGCGCCGGTCTCGCGCCACCTGCCTGCGCCTCTCGCGCAAGGGGGACCACACCGTCGCCGGCTCGCCCCGGCGACGCGGATGGCAGCTCAACGAACCACGATCACCGTCCGCTTCCGGCGATCTCGGACTTCATGCGTCCGTATTCGTCGGCCGCGATCTCGCCGCGCGCATAGCGCTCGTCCAGGATGTCGAGCGCACCTCTCGGGAGCCCGCCGAAGCGCCGGTGCACGCGATAGGTGTATCCCCAGTTGCCGACGCTCGAGAACATCAGGAACACCACGCCGATCCAGAGGAACCAGATCCATCCGAAACCAGAATTGCCGTACATCTCGATCTCCTCGATTCGATGGGCACCGTCGCATCCGGTGCGGTCAGGCGACGATCATCGGGGCGGTCGACGACACTCGTCTGTACGCTGACGTACACGTGTCGATGCGACGACTTTCACACGGTGTCACGCCTCGGCGACCGCCAGCGCCGCATCGATCGTCTCGATCTTCAACCAGGATCTCCGGACCGGAGCGGGCGAGCCACGACCGCGTGGTCGTGGCGATCGTCGACGAGCGGAACGGTCGAGCCGACGATCTCCGCGCCGTCGAGGCAGAGCGCGGGCCCGTCGCCGGCGCGGCTCTTCGGCAGCACCGTGATTCGATACAGCGTCTCGCGATAGCGGTAGTCCAGGCGGAAGGTCACCCAGTCGTCCGGAACGCAGGGAACGATGCGCAGCCGATCCGCCTCGACCGACAACCCGAGCAGCGATTCCACGATGAAGCGCAGCATCCAGCCGGCCGACCCGGTGTACCAGGTCCATCCCCCGCGGCCCGTGTGGGGCGGCAAGGCGTACACATCCGATGCGATGACGTAAGGCTCGGTCCTGTAGGTCGCGATGGACCGCGGTGAAGCGGCGTGCCGGATCGGGTCGAGCATCGTGAACAGCTCCCACGCACGCTTCGCATCGCCGAGATGCGCGAAGGCCATCGCCGCCCACACGGCGGCATGCGTGTACTGGCCTCCGTTCTCGCGCACGCCGGGAACGTAGCCCTGGATGTAGCCCGGGCTCGGTGAGGAATGATCGAACGGCGGCTCCAGCAACCGGACCAGGGCCGCATCGCGGTCGACCAGGTGGGCATCGAGCGCTTCCATCGCGGCGCGCGCGCGGCCCGCATCGGCCGCGTCCGACAGGACCGCCCAGCTCTGCGCGATCGACGCGATGCGGCACTCCGCGTTGCCCGCGGTTCCGAGCGGCGACCCGTCGTCGAACCATGCGCGCCGATACCAGTCGCCGTCCCACGCGCTCTCTTCGATCGCGGCACGCAAGCGAACCGACTCGGCCGTGCACGTCGATGCGAACGGTGCATCGCCGCGCGTCTCGGCCAGACGACCGAATTGCGCGAGCACGGTGCAGAGGAAGAAGCCGAGCCACACGCTCTCGCCCCGCCCCTCTGCGCCGATGCGACTCATGCCGTCGT
>CAXTPX010000096.1:0-8295 GCA_964246005.1 uncultured Burkholderiaceae bacterium
CAACCACAAGAGGGGCGACCAGGTTTCGGGCGCCATCAAGTCGATCACCGCCTTCGGCGTGTTCATCGGCCTGCCGGGCGGCATCGACGGCCTGGTGCACCTGTCGGACCTGTCGTGGAACGAGCCCGGCGAAGAGGCCGTGCGGAAGTTCAAGAAGGGCGACGACCTCGAAGCCACCGTCCTCGCGATCGATCTCGAGCGCGAGCGCATCTCGCTCGGCGTGAAGCAGATGGAAGGAGACCCGTTCTCCAACTTCGCTTCGACGTACGAGAAGGGTGCGATCGTCGACGGCACGGTCAAGTCGGTCGATGCCAAGGGTGCCGTCATCACGATCGCCGGCGATATCGAAGGCTATCTGCGGGCATCGGAAATCTCGCGCGACCGCGTCGAGGATGCCCGCAACATGCTGAAGGAAGGCGACGCGGTCAATGCGATGGTCATCAACGTCGATCGCAAGAACCGCAGCATCAACCTGTCGATCAAGGCGAAGGACAGTGCCGACACGCAGGAGCAGATGGCCCGCATGGCCGCAGAGAGCGGAGCCGCCACCGGCACCACCAACCTCGGCGCGCTGTTGAAGGCCAAGCTCGACAGCGGCCATCAGTCGAACTGATCGGTCGGCGAGGCGGAAAGAGAATGCGGATGTGGCGCTCGCGCCCATCCGCTTTTTTTTTAAAGAAAAAGCGTCTTTCAGAAACAGGAACATCGCGCTCGCTAGCAAACGCAGACGTAGCCGGCTTCAGCCGGCGCGGATCTATAAGGTAAGCCGCTTTTTATTTCATGACCAAGTCCGAACTGATCGCCCGTCTCGCGGAGCGCTATCCCCAACTGATCGCGAAGGATGCCGATTTCGCGGTCAACACCATTCTCGAAGCGATGGCCGGCTCGCTGTCGATCGGCCAGCGGATCGAGATCCGCGGCTTCGGCAGCTTTGCGCTCAGCACCCGGCCACCGCGCGTGGGTCGCAATCCGAAGTCGGGCGAGCGGGTGCTCGTGCCGGCCAAGCGGGTGCCGCACTTCAAGGCCGGCAAGGAACTGCGCGAGCGCGTGGACCTCGGTGCCAACCCGGCCGTCAAGGACGCGCCGGTCTCGGGCAGAAGGGCCGCGGTCGCGGCCGACGAGTAGCACGTCCGAACCGTCCGGACAGAACCGGACGCGGTGGATCTCCATCGGTTCAACCGCATCGCAAGGAGGTGCCATGCGCATCATCGTCGGAGCACTGTGGCTCGTCCTGTTCCTGGTCCTGTTCGCGTTCGCGGTCAACAACACGGGCATGACCGACCTCCGCTTCTTCGCGGGGATGAGCGTCAAGGCGCCGCTGATCGCGTTGCTGCTGGCGTTCTTCATCGCGGGCTTCACGTTCGGCTTCGTCGCGCTGATGCCGACGTGGGTGCGTCAGCGGGTCGAGTTGCGCCGCCTGCGGCGCCTGACCTCGCGTCCGCTCGACACGGTGCCCGGGCCCGGGTCGCGCGCGGCTTCGACCGTGGCCGCGGACGCCGACCCGGCCGATGCCATCCAGTCGGTCGCGCGCGGCGCACGCGCGACCACGTGACGTCGGGCCGACTCGTGTCGACGACCTGACCGATGGATCTCCAGCAGTGGTGGCTGCTCGCGATCGCCGGTGCGTTCGCCCTCGGATGGGTGGCCGCGCGGGTCGACCTGCGTGCGTTGCTGACCGAGTCGCGCACGCTGCCGAGGTCGTACTTCAAGGGTCTCAACTTCCTGCTCTCCGAGCAGCCCGATCGCGCGATCGACGCGTTCATCGAGGTCGTCAAGCTCGATCCGGAGACGGTCGAACTCCATTTCGCGCTCGGCAGCCTGTTCCGTCGGCGCGGCGAGATCGAGCGCGCGATCCGCATGCATCAGAACCTGCTGAATCGTCCGGACCTGCCGGAAGAGCAGCGGCTGCACGCGATGTTCGAGCTCGCCACCGATTATCTGAAGGCCGGGCTGCTCGATCGCGCCGAGGAGACGTTCCGCCAGCTCGAGGGCACGCTGTACGGCGTCGATGCCCAACGGCGCCTGCTCGAGATCTTCGAGATCGAGAAGGAGTGGGTCCAGGCGATCGCCACCGCACAGGCGCTGCAGCAGGCCGGTACCGGGTCCAACCAGGTGCGCATCGCGCAGTTCCATTGCGAGATCGCGCAGATCGCGTTGAACGAGTCGCGGCTCGACGACGCGAAGCAGGCGCTGGCCGACGCGCTTGCCGTGAACCGGCAGAACGTCCGCGCGCTGATTCAACTGGGCGACATCGCGGTGCGCGAGCAACGCGACGACGATGCGATCGTGTCGTGGAAGCGCATCGAGCAGCAGAACGCGCCGTTCGTGTCGCTGGTCGGCGATCGGCTGATCGACGCGTTCGCGCGGCTCGGTCGTGGCGAAGAGGGCCTGAAGCTGCTGCAGTCGTGGCTCGAGGTCAGTCCGTCGATCGACCTCCTCGAGACGGTCGTACGCGCGACGCGCTCGACGCAGGGCATCGAGGCCGCCAACGAAGTCGCACGGCTGGAACTGCATCGCAATCCGAGCCTGCTCGCGCTCGCGCAGTACCTCGACACGCGTGGGCAACTCGCCATGCCGACGCAGGAAGATCGCGGCGACCTCGAGGTCGTGAAGAATCTGGTCCACGATCACACGAAGCGCCTCGGACGCTACGTGTGCTCGCATTGCGGGTTCAAGGCGCGTCAGTTCTATTGGCAGTGTCCCGGGTGCACGAACTGGGAGTCGTACCCGCCGCGTCGGACCGAGGAGCTCGACGCGCAGCGGATCTGACGCGGCGCTTCACGTTCGGCGCCACACTGCCGATCCATGGCTCTCATCGAAGCAACAACAGGGACACCCTCGCAATGAAAGTGACGATCGTTGGAAGCGGTTACGTGGGGCTGGTCACGGGTGCATGCCTGGCCGAGGTCGGCAACCAGGTGGTGTGCCTGGATGTCGACGCGCAGAAGATCGAGGTGCTCAACACCGGCGGGATCCCGATCCACGAGCTGGGCCTGCTCGAGATGGTCACGCGCAACCGGGCGGCCGGACGCATCTCGTTCACGACCGACGTCGAGCTCGCGGTCGCGCACGGTGAGGTGCAGTTCATCGCAGTGGGCACGCCGCCCGACGAGGACGGCTCGGCCGACCTTCAGTACGTGACGGCCGCCGCGCGCAACATCGGCAAGTACATGAAGGGCTTCAAGGTCGTCGTGGACAAGTCGACGGTGCCGGTCGGCACGGCCGACAAGGTCCGCGCGGCGGTGAGCGAGGAGCTCGGCAAGCGGGGCCTCGATCATCCGTTCACCGTGGTCTCGAACCCCGAGTTCCTGAAGGAAGGCGCCGCGGTCGAGGACTTCATGCGGCCCGATCGCATCGTGCTCGGCTGCGCCTCCGACGACGACGGCGAGCGCGCGCGCCGCGTGATGCGCTCGCTGTACTCGCCGTTCCAGCGCAATCACGATCGCATGCTGTTCATGGACGTGCGCTCGGCCGAGCTGACCAAGTACGCGGCCAACGCGATGCTCGCGACGCGCATCTCGTTCATGAACGAGCTCGCGAACCTCGCCGAGGTGCTCGGCGCCGACATCGAGCTCGTGCGCCAGGGCATCGGCTCGGACCCCCGCATCGGCTACCACTTTCTGTACGCGGGCTGCGGCTACGGAGGGTCGTGTTTCCCGAAGGACGTCCAGGCCCTGCAACGCAGCGGTGCCGAGGCCGGGCGTCCGTCCCGCATCCTCGAGGCGGTCGAAGCGGCCAACGAAGCGCAGAAGAGCGTGCTCGTCGACAAGGTGGTCGCCCGCTTCGGCGAAGATCTGTCGGGTCGTCGCTTCGCGATCTGGGGCCTCGCGTTCAAGCCCAACACCGACGACATGCGCGAGGCGCCGTCGCGCGTCCTGATCGGGCAGATCCTCGCGCGCGGCGGCTCGGTCACCGCGCACGACCCGGTCGCGATGGACGAGGCGAAGCGCGTGATGGCGCTCGACTTCGCCGGGCAGCCCGAGCTGCTCGGACGGATCGCCTACGCCGACACGCCCGAGGCGGCGCTCGAGGGCGCCGACGCGCTCGTGATCGTCACCGAGTGGAAGGCGTTCCGCAGCCCCGACTTCGACGCGATGCAGAGCAAGCTGTCCGGCAAGGTCGTCTTCGACGGGCGCAACCTCTACGACCCCGAGCGCATCGCAGCCTTCGACCTCGACTACATCCCGATCGGTCGTCCGATCCATCGTTCGACGGTCACGCGCGAGGCATGACGACGGTCGATCGCGCGCGCATCGCGAACGCCCGCGTGCTGGTCGTGGGCGACGTGATGCTCGACCGCTACTGGTTCGGCGACGTCGAGCGCATCTCGCCCGAGGCACCGGTACCGGTCGTGCACGTCACGCGACAGGAGGATCGTCTCGGCGGCGCGGCCAACGTCGCGAAGAACGCGGCGGCGCTCGGCGCGCAGGTCGGCCTGCTGTCGGTCGTCGGTCACGACGAGCCGGGCGACCGCGTCGCCGCGCTGCTGGGCGAGACCGGCATCGCATCGCATCTGCATCGCGATGACGGCTTGCCGACGACGATCAAGCTGCGGGTGATCGGACGTCAGCAGCAACTCGTGCGGGTCGACTTCGAGGACGCCCCGAGCCGCGAGGTGCTCGCCGACAAGCTCGAGCAGTTCGTCGAATTGCTCGATCGCTACGATGTCGTGGTCCTGTCGGACTACGGCAAGGGCGGGCTCACGCACATCGGTCGCATGATCGAGGCGGCCCGCAGGTCGGGGCGACGCGTGCTGGTCGATCCGAAGGGCGAGGACTATGCGCGCTACGAAGGCGCCAGCGTCCTCACGCCCAACCGCGCCGAGTTGCGCGAGGTGATCGGCCGCTGGGTCGGCGAGGCGGATCTCGAGATCCGCACGAACGAGCTCGTCCAGACACTCGGCCTCGAGGCGCTGTTGCTGACGCGCGCCGAGGAGGGGATGACGCTGTTCGAACGGGATGGCGATGGCGATCCGGCGATCCGTCGCTACGACGTGCCTGCACAGGCGCGCGAAGTGTTCGACGTGACCGGCGCGGGCGATACGGTGATCGCGACGCTCGCCACGTGGCTCGCTGCCGGCGCCGACCTGCGTGAAGCGGTGGACTTCGCCAATCGCGCCGGCGGCATCGTGGTCGGCAAGTTCGGCACGTCGGTGGTCACGGCCGACGAACTGCTCTGATATCGGCGCCTGTATTCAATCCGCAGCCTGCAACGCGCGGTTGATGTCCGCGATGATGCGGTCGAGGCTTTCCTCGTTGTAGCCGTGGTGGATCCGGACGATGCGACCGCCGCGGTCGATGATGATCATGTGCGGGATGCCGTTCACGCCGTAGGACGCCGAGCTCTTCTTGCCGGCATCGAAGTTCAGCATCAGTTCGAAGCTGCCGAGGACCTTCGCCGCTCTGCGATAGACCTCGCGTGACTCGGTGTTGACCGCGATCACCTGAAGCTGATCCTTGCCGGCGGTTTCCTGGATGCGCTCGAGGATCGGCATTTCCTTCAGGCACGGGCCGCACCACGATGCCCAGAACGACACGACCACCACCTTGCCGCGGAAGGTGGTGAGCGACGTGTCGCGGTCCTCTGTGTCGATGCCGACGAAGTCCGGCGCCATCTCGCCCACCTTCGGCACTGCCGCGGGGCAGCTCGCGACGAAGGCGGCAGCGGACAGGGCGGCCGTGACGTGCAGCAATCTGGCGTGGATCGGCATTGATTGTCCGTGATGGTGAGCGACGTCGAATGCTACGCGCGCCGGCATCCGATGGCATGCACACAATGCCCGTTCGTTCCCGCGAAGGCGGGAACGACGAATTGGAGAGGGACCGCCGCGTGCGGCAGCGCATCGGGCTGAGCCCGCTCGCCAGCGCGGCGAGTCCTGCTGCGACGCCGAGCCCGATGAGCGGTCCCTTGCCCCCGCTGCCTTCGAGGCTGAAGAGGCTCGCGAGCATCACGGCGCCGAGCGTCTGCCCCGTCAGTCGCGCGGTCCCGAGCATGCCGCTCGCGCCGCCCGACCGCTGTGGCGGTGCACTGGTGACGATCGTGTGGTTGTTCGGCGACTGGAAGAGGCCGAAACCGATGCCGCAGACCACCATGCGCCACGCGATGTCGAAGTCGGTCGGATGCGCGGACAGCAGGGCGAGGGCGCCGAGGCCGGTCGCGAGCAGCCCGAGGCCGATGCCGCCCAGGAGGCCGTCGGGGTAGCGGCCGATCAGCCGGCCCGCGACCGGCGCCGCGAGGACCACGCCGAGCGGCCATGCGGTGATCAGGAAGCCTGCCTCGGTATGCGAGCGGCCGTAGCCGACGAGGAACAGGAACGGCAGCGCGATGTACGCGAGCGTCTGCGCGGCGAACGCCGCGATCGACGTGCACATCGACAGCGCGAACACCGGGATGCGCAACAGGTCGATCGGCAACATCGGCACGACACGGCGCAACTGGCCCCGCACGTAGATCACGCCGACG
Organism: uncultured Burkholderiaceae bacterium; assembly: GCA_964246005.1. Taxonomy (GTDB): domain Bacteria; phylum Pseudomonadota; class Gammaproteobacteria; order Burkholderiales; family Burkholderiaceae_D; genus CAHJXF01. The sequence goes on from CAXTPX010000096.1 coordinate 6,463, forward strand.
ACGGCGCCGGCGATCAGCAGGGCGGCGCCTCCCCGCCCGCCGATGCCGGCCATGCTGCCGCGGGTCCCGAGGGCTTCTGCGCCGAGGAAGACGAGTCCGAACATCAGCGCGTTCATCACGACGTCCCACGCGCGCAGCGATACGCCCTCGAGCGGCGGCGACACGTTGGCCGGCAACGACTGGTAGCCGATCCAGAGCGCGATCAGGCCGACCGGCAGGTTGACGATGAAGAGCCAGGGCCAGCTCGCGACCGACAGGATCAGCGCCGCGATCGACGGGCCTGCCACCGAACCGGTCGCGACGACGAGCGAGTTGATCGCCACGCCGCGCCCGAGCAATCGCGACGGATAGATCGCCCGCACCAGCGCTGCGTTGACGGCCATGGTGCCGGCCGCGCCCATGCCCTGGAACCCACGCGCGACGATCAGCACGCCGAGCGTCGGCGCGAGGGCGCACGCCAGCGACGCGAGCGTGAAGGCAGCGACACCGGCGAGATAGACCCGCCGATAGCCGACCAGATCGCCGAGCATCGCGAGCGGCAGCAGCAGCGCGAGGACCGCGAGCTGGTACGCGGTCACGACCCAGATCGCATGCGGCGCACTGGCGTGCAGGTCGAGCGCGATGCTGGGTAGCGCGAGGTTGACGATGGTCGCGTCGAGCACCGGCAGCGAGATGCCGAGAATGGTCGCCGCCATCGCGACGTAGCGCGCGGGCGTCGGCATTCCTGCAGTCGAGACGCTGGCATCGAGATCGTTGGCTGGCATGAAGCGGAACGCGTGTCGGGATCGGGGGCAGGTCGAGGTTGCCACAGGCGGAAGCACGTCGAACGTGCGCCGCTGTTCGGGGTGCCCCATTGCTGGGAGACCCGCAAGAAACACCCTGCTGATCGAGCGATCGGTCTTGCCGGCGATTGCTAACGTCGACCCCGCCTTTGTCTTCGTCCGTCACTCGACCGCAACGACCTCATGCGCCCGCTGGCTTCCCTCCTCAACCGGCTCAGTGTGGGCCGCAAGTTGCTGCTGATCTACCTGCTCGACCTGAGCGCGGTGATCTTCATCAGCGGCATCCTGATCAACGAGAAGTTCATCGCGATCGACTTCGCCCGCAAGGAGCTTGCCGGCAACGCCTACGTCATGGCGCTGCGACAACCGCTGCTCGCTGTGGCCGACGTCGATCCGCTGGCGAACGCGCAGGATCCGCGGCGCTTCGGCGCGGCGGTCCGTGCGATCGAGCCGGTCTCCGGCGCGGACATGGACAGCGCCACCTTGAACGAGGCGTTCGCCGTCGCGCTCGAGCGCCTCGGGACGTCGAGCTCGAAGGCGACGACCGACTCGACGGCGCTGGCGAAGGGTCGCGAACTCCTCACGCGCGTCGGCAACAAGTCGAACCTGATCCTCGATCCGGATCTCGACAGTTACTACACGATGTCGTTGATCCTGCTGCGCTACCCGGAACTGCTGTTCGTGTCGCGCCAGATCACGGCGCAGATGGTCGACTTCGTCGCGTCGGGGCAGCCGATGACGGCCGAGATGCAGACGCGGTACTACATCCTCGAAGGCCGTCTCGACGCGATCTCGAGCAGCATCGAGAGCGACTTCGAAGAGGCGTTCTCGGGCTCCGAGGACGGGCGCCTGAAGACCGTCCTCGACCCGCAGCGCGCCGCGTTGGTCACGAGCATCGAGCGCTTCCGCACGGCGGGCCGCGCGATGATGCAGGGGGAGGTCGCCCGGTCGGGACTCCCCCCGCAGCTCGCGCAGCTGCTCACGTCGCACGATGCATTGCTGCGACGTCTCGACTCCGTCTGGCTCGAGACCTCGGGACAGCTGCCTCGGC
>CAXTPX010000097.1:0-8279 GCA_964246005.1 uncultured Burkholderiaceae bacterium
GCGACGTCGCAGCAGCGCGGTGTACGGCCACAGCGACGGCGACGCGGGCGTCGTCGCGTCGAGTCGCCTGAGTTGGGCGACCGGCTCGTCGGGCACGCGGACCGAGGTCATTCCGTAACGTCGGCCGATGTCGACGACCAGCTTCGCGATCGTCGGATGCAGATGGAAGTGCTTGTGCGCGTTGACGTGGTCGAGCACGAGGCCGGTCGCGGCGAACGCGGCGAACTGCGCCTCGATCTCGGCGGCGACCTGGCGCCGGACCTTCGGCCGCAGGAAGATCGCGAGGCCGGCCCGCGTCATGTCGTCGCGGAAGCGCCCGCTCGCCTCGACGAGGTCGGGCACCGCTTCGGGCGGCAGCACCGGTCGACCATCGACCAGCACCAGGTGCAGGCCGACCTTCAGCGCCGGCAGGCGCCGCGCGCGGGCGACGGCATCGTCGGTGGCGGCCGCGCCGACCATCAGGCTCGCCGCGGTCAGGATGCCGTGCGTGTGCGCGATCTCGACGGCCTGGTTGACCTCGACCGCCATGCCGAAGTCGTCGGCCGTCACGGTCAGTTCGCGGTCGTCCATCGGCGGCCGCTCAGGCGATCTCTTTGCGACGACGCAGGAACTCGAAGAACTCGAGCCCTTCGCGCAGGCGTCGCTTGAGCATGTCGAAGTCGCGCAGCATCTCGCCGACGATCGCCTTGATCTTGCGCGGCCGGAAGTAGAAGCGCTTGTAGAACTCCTCGACCTTGTCGAAGATCACCGACGCCGGCAGGTGCGGGTAGCTCAACTGCGCGATCTGGATGCCGCCCAGCGTCAACAGCTTGTCGGACCCGTCGAACCACTGGTTCTCCATCGCCTGCTTGTAGAGGAACGTGCCCGGGTAGGGCGCCGCCAGCGACACCTGGATCGTGTGCGGATCGATCTCCATCGCGTAGCGGATGGTTTCCTCGATCGTCTCCTCGGTCTCGCCCGGCAACCCGAGGATGAAGGTGCCGTGGATCACGATGCCGAGGTCGTGGCAGTCCTTCGTGAACTGGCGCGCGACCGTGACGAGGAGACCCTTCTTGATGTTGTGGAGGATCTTCTGGTTGCCGCTCTCGTAGCCGACCAGCAGCAGTCGCAGGCCGTTGTTCTTCAGGATCTCGAGCGTCCGGCGCGGGACGTTGGCCTTCGCGTTGCACGACCACGTGACGCCGAGCTTGCCGAGCTCGACGGCGAGCGCCTCGATGCGCGGCAGGTGGTCGGTCAGCGTGTCGTCGTCGAAGAAGATCTCCTTGACCTCGGGCATCTCGCGCTGCACGTACTTGACCTCCTCGATCACGTGCGCGATCGAGCGGGTGCGGTAGTTGTGCCCGCCGACCGTCTGCGGCCACAGGCAGAAGGTGCAGCGGCTCTTGCAGCCGCGGCCGGTGTAGAAGCTCACGTAGGGATGCTTGAGGTAGCCGCCGAAGTACTTCTGCAGGTCGAGGTCGCGGCGATAGATCGGCGAGACGAACGGCAGCGAGTCCATGTCCTCGAGCACGGCGCGGTCGACGTTGTGGACGATGCGGCCGTCGGCCGACCGATAGCTGATGCCGTCGATCGACGCGAGCGGCTTGCCGTCGGCGACGTCCTTGATCGTGAAGTCGAACTCGTTGCGGGCGACGAAGTCGATCGCGTTCGACGCGCGTAGCGAGCCTTCGGCGTCGACCGCGACCTTGGCGCCGATCATGCCGATCACGAGCTTCGGGTTGAGTGCCTTGAAGCGCTCGGCGGTGTGCACGTCCTGGCGGAACGACGGCGTCGACGTGTGCATCACGATCAGGTCGCGCTCGAACGCCTCGTGCTGGATATCCTCGAACGTCAGGTCGTGCGCGGGCGCATCGATCAGCTTCGAGCCGTCGACCAGCGCCGCGGGTTGGGCGAGCCAGGTCGGATACCAGAACGACTTGACCTCGCGCTTCATCTGGTAACGCGCGCCGGCGCCACCGTCGAAACCGTCGAACGACGGGGCCTGCAGGAAGAGCGTGCGCATCATGATCGGGATCCCACCAGTTTTTCCATCGTGCCGTCGGTCGCGACGCGATAGCGATGCCCGCGCCACACCACGTCGTTGACCAGGTAGCTCGCGCAGAACACGACGAACGAGAAGACATCCCGCGCGGGACCCAGCACCCAGCGCCCCGTCGAAATGCCGAGCGCGCGTTCGATCTGCCATTGCAACAGCAGCCGGCAGCAGACGGTGAAGAGCAGCGTCGCGAGGCCGTAGGGGCCGGCACCGCCGACGAGCGTAGCGCAGAACACCGCCACGAGCGCGAACGGGAGCGGGTTCGTCACCACCGAGCCCGCGAAGCCGAGTGGGTCGATGCTGCGCAGCGTCCTCGCCCAGCGAAGCTCGTGGAAGAAGAGGTCGGCGACGCCGGCCTCGGTACAGCGGTGCACGACGACGTCGGAGCCGACGGCGACGCGACGACCGCTCGACCGGATTGCCGCACCGATCGCATAGTCGTCGGCGAGGCAGGTCGCGAACGCCTCGAAGCCGCCGATCTCAGCCAGCGTCTCGCGCCGGAACGCCATCGTCGCGCCCATGCAGGGATGCGCCTTCTTCAGCCGGAGGCCGAGCAGGACCTGGGGGAAGAAGTGGAAGTCGATCGCCATCGACGACAGCACGGCCCACAGCCCCTGGTTCGCTTCACCGCGATACAGGTAGGTGACGAGCCCGACGTCCGGATCGTCGAGCGCCGCGACGACGCGTTTCAGATAGTCCGGACCGACGCGCATGTCGCTGTCGCTGAGCACGAGGCAGTCGTGGCGGATCGCCTTCTTCATCCCGATGAGGTTCGCGATCTTCCCGTTGCCGTGCAGGGCCTGGCGGCTGACCACCAGTTCGAGGTCGCGTTGCGGATGCTCGTCGATCAATCGCTGGACGATCGGCATCGCGCTGTCGGCCGTGCCGCAGACGCCGAAGACGATCTGCACGGTACCCGCGTAGTCCTGATCGACGAACGACGACAGGTTCTCGTAGAGGTCGGGTTCCGCACCGTGGAGCGGTTTGAGGATCGTCACACTGGCCGTCGGCGCCTTCGCCTCGATGCAGGCAACGCGACGAAAGCGGCGCACGGCCAGCGTCGACGCGAGGCTCGCACAGCAGCCGATCAACGCGACGGCGATCGATATCCACAGTACGACCGTCAGCGGCATGCGGCACCCGATCGATGCAAGGCGCGGGTCGAAGGTATCGAGCTCATGCGACCAGCAACGCGCGGCCTCGTCATCGGAGTGATCGACCCTATCGGATTCAAACGGGATCGCGGCTGGCCATTCCGCGAAGGACATGGAGCCGACGTGTGCATCGAAGGACGCGCGGCGCCGACCCGGGGCGAGCCGAAGAATGGAGCGCACGGATTGATCGATCCTGTACCGGACCTTGACGAGAGCTTGACGAGAAGCGCGACCTGCCGACGGTCGCCGATTCATCGCGTGTCGATCGATTTTTACGGGATCTTGAGGCGAACGACCGTATCCTCGGGCCTTCGACAGTCGTCGCCGGTCAGCTTGCAATGGCGGGCGCCGGAAGACTCGGCGACTGCCCGCGATGTTCGTTCACGGCGGTGTTCCTGCCGCCGCGATCTTCCTGATGGAGCAGGTATCGATTTCCCCCGAGACCGTGTCGCGTGCCGCGAGAGCCGGCGACGGCGTTTGCGGATACGCGTAGCGATGTCGGCGACGACCCTCGCCGAACTCCACGATGGCCGCGTTGGTCGGCGAGGCGGGTGAACTACCATTCCTGATCAGGCACCAACGATTCACGTAGGCCGGAATATCCTGGACGGCAACCACGTCGATCACGGATCCCTTCAACGAGGCCACGCGATCGCTGCGCGTCGATGCGCCGAATACGAAACACACGGCGGCCGTGACGACGAGGACCAATGCCGTCCGCGACCTGGTGAAGCGTTCCATGACGACGATGGCCCCGGGATGAGCGTTCCAGAACACTCGCGGCTTTCGACGCGCGAATGCGAAGACATTAGCGCTCCCGACATAAAGATCTCGTAAAAAGACCGCATCCCTGCGAATGGAAGATTGCATGCCGATGGCCTCCCGCTTCTCCTGCCTGCCTGCATCGGGCTGATCGGTCCGATCGTCATGACGAGCCGCGCCTACCCCCAGACGACCGGCCCGCAAGTCCGTCGACGCTGGCGCTTCGACTGGACCGACGCCGTCGTCGTGCTGACCGTGTTCGGCCTGCTGTGGCTGCTCATGCAGCTCGCGGGCGACATGCGCGCCCAGTTCGACGAGCTGCGACCGCCGCAGCTGTCGCTCGATGTGGCGATGATTCCGTACTACACCGCTCGCACGGTGCTCCGGATGTTCATCGCCTTCTTCTTCGCGCTGATGTTCACGTTCGGCTACGGCTACGTCGCTGCCCGCAGCGTGCGGGCTCGCAGGGTGATGCTGCCGTTGCTGGACATCCTGCAATCGGTTCCCGTGCTGGGCTTCCTCTCGATCACGGTGACCGGGTTCCTCGCGCTCTTTCCCGGCAGCCTCCTCGGCGTGGAATGTGCGGCCATCTTCGCCATCTTCACGGCGCAGGCATGGAACATGACCTTCGGCTTCTACCATTCGCTCATCACCATTCCGCCCGAGTTGCAGGAGGTGGCGACGGTCTATCGCATGAGCCGGAGCGAGCGCTTCGCGAAGGTCGAGTTCCCGTCGTCGGCGATCGGCCTGATCTGGAATTCGATGATGAGCTTCGGCGGCGGGTGGTTCTTCGTCGCGCAGAGCGAAGCCATCACCGTGATGGGCAAGAACGTCAAGCTTCCGGGCCTCGGTTCGTACATGGCCCAGGCGATCGAGGTGGGGGACAAGCGCGCGGCCGCTTACGCGATCGGCGCGATGATCGTCACGATCGTCGCGCTCGACCAGTTGCTGTGGCGACCCTTGGTGGCGTGGGCCGAGAAGTTCAAGCTCGAGCAGACCGAGGCGAAGGACAACCCGCAGTCGTGGGCGTTGCGATTGCTGCAACGCTCCGCCGTCTTCGGGTGGGGCGCGGCTCGGCTCGCCCGGGCGATGAGCGTGGTCACGCGCGCGCCGCAGGTCCTGTCCGGCAAGGCGTTGTTCGTCTCGCCCACCGTTGCCGCCCGTGCGAGGACGATGCTGCGCGTCGTCGTCTGGGCGGTCGTCGTCGCCGGCGTCGTCTGGCTCCTGCGTGATCTGGGTGACGTCGCGCGCGACATCCGGACGGACCTGACCGTCGAGCAGATGGGGCACGTCGTGTGGCTCGGCGTGCTGACGCTGCTTCGCGTGGTCGTGATGAGCATCCTGGCGACGCTGATCTGGACGCCGATCGGCGTCTGGATCGGCCTCAGGCCGCGCGTCGCGAGGATCGCGCAGCCGCTCGCCCAGATCGCCGCATCGTTCCCGGTGAACATGACGTTTCCGTTCATCGTCGCCTTCTTCATCGCGACCGGTACGCCCATCGACATCGGCAGCATCCTGCTGATGGCGCTCGGGACGCAGTGGTACATCCTGTTCAACGTGATCGCCGGGACGATGGCCATTCCGACCGACCTGCGGGAGGCCGCGAGGATGTTCGGGCTGCGCCGGTGGCGGTTGTGGAAGACGCTGATCCTGCCGGCGATCTTTCCGTTCTGGGTCACCGGGGCGCTGACCGCGACCGGCGGTGCCTGGAACGCCAGCATCGTCGCGGAGGTCGCTTCGTGGGGTCACGACCGGCTGGTCGCCGACGGCCTCGGTGCCTACATCGCGGAAGCCACCGAGCGGGCCGATCAGCCGGCGATCTACTTCAGCATCGTCGTGATGGCCGTGTTCGTCGTCACCACCAACCGACTCGTGTGGCGACGGCTCTATGGCCTCGCCGAACGGAAGTACCGCCTCGATTGACGACATCGCCTCGCGAAAAGCTTCACATGACAACGACTCCTGCCCGTCCCACCTGGGGCTCGCCGGCCGCCATCGCATCGGCCGTCCCGCTGATCGAACTGCGCCACGTCTCGAAATCGTACGAAGGCGCCGACGGCGGCGCGGCCGTGACCGTTCTCGACGACATCAACCTCGAGGTCCGGGAAGGCGAGATGCTCGCGATCCTCGGACAGTCGGGCTCCGGCAAGTCGACCATCCTGCGTCTCATGGCAGGCCTGACCGAGGCGACCCAGGGGGCCGTCCTCAACGAAGGCGAACCGCTGGTCGGCGTCAACGAACACCTTGCCATCGTGTTCCAGAGCTTCGCGCTCTACCCGTGGCTGACCGTCGAGGAGAACGTGCAGGTCGGACTGCTTCGACGGCGGCTGGGCGCACACGACTCGAAGGTCGAGATCGAACGGGCGCTCGAGCTGATCGGCCTGTCGGGATACGAGAATGCCTATCCGAAACAGTTGTCCGGGGGCATGCGCCAGCGGGTCGGCTTCGCGCGAGCGCTCGTCGCGCAGCCGCGCATCCTGTGCATGGACGAGCCGTTCAGCGCGCTCGACGTGCTGACGGCCGAAAGCCTGCGGACGGAAGTCGTCAACCTGTGGAGCGACTCGGCGCACTCGGGCCTGAAGAGCCTCTTCCTCGTGACGCACAGCATCGTCGAGGCCGTCTTCATCGCGACCCGCATCGTCATCATCTCGTCGCATCCGGGGCGCGTGCGCAACGTGATCAACAACCCGCTCCCCTATCCGCGTGACGTGAATTCACGGCCGTTCTCGGCGATGGTCGATCAGGTGCACGCGGCGATCACGGCGCTGGTGATGCCCGATGAACTCGCCGACGAAGCCGCGCCCGCCGATCCGGGATCGCCCGTCCGGCAGAAGCGGCCGAAGAGCGGGGACGTCAGCCGCCGCGTCGAGCCGATTCCGGCAGTGCCGGTCGAGAACATGATCGGCCTGCTCGAGATCATCGAGGACGCGCAGGAGACGATCAACGTGTTCGATCTCAGCGCTACGATCGGCAAGGAGTTCGGCGAGACCATCGCGACGGTCAAGGCGGCCGAGATGCTCGGCCTCGTCGACACGCCGAAGGACGATGTGCTGATGACCGAGGCCGGCTGGTACTTCCTCGCAGCGCCGGCGCCGGTCCGCAAGACGCTGTTCCGCCAGGCCATCTCGCGGTTGCGCCTGTTCCAGCTGCTGACCACGCGCGTCGAGGAGGCGCCGAACGGTCGGATCTCGGCGGATGCCGTCCTCGACGAACTCGGCTCGCTCCTGCCCTACGACCAGCCGGGCAAGCTGCTCGAAACGCTGATCGCCTGGGGACGCTACGCCGAGTTGATCGACTTCAATCAGGACGCGAACCTGGTCTATCGGCACGAGTCGCTCGACGACGAAGAGGCGCTCGAATGAATGCCCTCGGCGAACTATTGGAGATCGACCGCATCTCGCTCGACGTCGACGCGACCGAGAGCCGGCAGTTGCTGCGGGCCGTGGCGGTGCTGTTGTCGTCGGCGCAGTCCATCCCGGTCGAAAGCATCGCCGATCAACTGACGGCCCGCGAGCGGATGGGCTCCACGGGAATGGGCCATGGCGTCGCCCTTCCTCACGCGCGCATGGCCCAGTGCGGAACCGCGCAGGCCGCCTTCGTCCGCACGCGTCGTCCGATCCCGTTCGATGCACCGGATCACAAGCCGGCTTCGTTGTTCATCGGGCTCCTGATTCCGAATCGGGCGAATCAATTGCATCTGCAACTACTCGCGACCGCTGCCGGTGTGTTCAGCGATCGAAGCTTGCGCGAACAGCTGATGGCCTGCCCCGATCCGGACGAGGTGCGCGCGTTGATCGGTGGCTGGTCGGGCTGATCGAAGCGCGGCATCACAGCTTCACCGCGTTCAGCAGGATGCTCGTCTCCGAGTTGGACACGCCTTCGATCGCGCGGACCCGCGTCAACACGCGGTCGAAGTCGACGAGCGTCTCGACGCGCAGCTCGGCCACGATGTCCCAGCGACCGTTGGTCGTGTGCAGCACCACGATCGCAGGATCGCCGCGCAGGGTCTTGACCACGGCCGCCGTCCGGTGGCCTTCGACCGCGATCGTCATCAGGGCACGCAGTCGCTGATCGTCGATCGTGGGCTTCAACTGCACGGTGTAGCCGACGATGCTGCCGTCGGCTTCGAGCCGCCGCATGCGGTTCTGGACCGTTCCGCGCGACACGTGCAACTGGCGCGCCAGTGTCGCGAGCGACGCCCGGCCGTCGGAGCGCAGCAGCGCGATCAGCCGGCGATCGGTCTCGTCCATCAATGGGTCTTCGTCGAACGGCGCTTCGGACGAAACGCCAGCAGCCGCTGGACGAATGCACAGGACCCCGGCGATTTC
>CAXTPX010000098.1:0-8270 GCA_964246005.1 uncultured Burkholderiaceae bacterium
GGTACAGCGCCTGGTAGCCGCGCGTCGGCACCGGCGGCTCCGCGTGGGTCGAGAGGCGACGTGCGATCTCCGCATCGTCGACGAGGAGGTCGATGCGCCGATCGACGATCGACAGACGGATGCGGTCGCCGTTGCGGACGGCCGCGAGCGGTCCGCCGATCGCGGCCTCGGGTGCCACGTGCAGGACGATCGACCCGAACGCGGTGCCCGACATGCGCCCGTCGGAAATGCGCACCATGTCCTTCACGCCGGCCCGCGCCAGCTTCTTCGGGATCGGCAGGTAGCCGGCTTCGGGCATGCCGGCGGCCTGCGGGCCGATGTTCTGCAGCACGAGGAAGTCGTCGGCGCGGACGTCGAGGTCCGGATCGTCGATGCGGCGAGCGAGATCGTCGAGGCCGTCGAACACGACCGCGCGACCGGTGCTCTCGAAGAGGCCGGGCGTCGCCGCCGCCCGCTTGAACAGCGCGCCGTCGGGTGCCAGCGAGCCGCCGAGCACGACGATGCCGCCGACCGGCGACACCGGATCGGCGAGCGGGCGGATCACGCGCCGGTCGACCCACTCGGCCGGTTCGGCGAGGCGTTCGCCGAGCGTGCGGCCGGTCACGTCGATCGGGTCGAGATGCAGCAGCGGCGCGAGCTCGCGCAACAGCGCGCCGACGCCACCCGCCGCATGGAAGTCCTCCATGTAGCCATCGCCCACCGGCTTCAGGTCGACCAGCACCGGCGTCTCGTCGGAGATCGCGTTCAGCCGTCGGTTCGACAAGCGGATGCCGAGGCGGCCCGCGATCGCCGTCAGGTGGACGACCGCGTTGGTCGACCCGCCGATGGCCATCAACACGCGGAACGCGTTCTCGACCGAGTGCGCCGTGATGATCCGGTCGGGACGGATCGGGTTCGCGATGAGCGCGACCGCCGCCCGCCCGCTCGCCTCGGCCGCGACCAGCCGGTCCGCGTGGACCGCGGGGATCGCCGCGGTGCCCGGCAGCGACATGCCGAGCGTCTCGGCGATGCAGGCCATCGTGCTGGCCGTGCCCATGACCGCGCAGGTGCCCGCCGTGACCGCGAGACGTCCTTCGACCAACGCGATCTCGTCCGCATCGATCGACCCTGCGCGGTACTTCGCCCAGTAACCGCGGCAGTCGGTGCACGCGCCGAGCCGTTCGCCGCGATGGCGGCCGGTCATCATCGGTCCGGTGACGAGCTGGACGGCCGGGCGGTTGGCCGACGCCGCGCCCATCAGCTGCGCGGGCACGGTCTTGTCGCAGCCGCCGATCAGCACCACGGCATCCATGGGCTGGGCCGCGATCATCTCCTCGGTGTCCATCGCCATCAGGTTGCGATAGACCATGCTGGTCGGCGACAGGAACACTTCGCCGAGCGACACGGTGGGGAACGCGAGCGGCAAGGCGCCCGCCGCGAGCACGCCGCGCGAGACGGCCTCGACTAGGTCGGGCATCGACCGGTGGCAGTTGTTGAAGCCCGACGGCGTCATCGCGATGCCGACCACGGGCTTGTCGAGCAGCTCGCGCGACAGGCCCGTCGAACGCGCGAACGAGCGGCGCAGGTAACGCGCGAAGTCGCGGTCGCCGTAGTTCGTGAGGCCGAGCCCGAGGCCGACCGCGTCGTTCATCGCGCGCGCATCGTCATCGCCGCATCAGTAGGTGGCCCGGCCGCCGGACAGGTCGAACACGGCCCCGGTCGAGAACGAGCACTCGGCGGACGCGAGCCACGCCACCATCGCCGCCACCTCGTCGACCTCGACGAACCGGCCCATCGGAATCTTCGACAGCATGTAGTCGATGTGCGACGGCGCCATCGTCGCGAACAGCGCCGTCTTCGCCGCCGCCGGCGCGACCGCGTTGACGAGCACGCCCTTCGTCGCGAGCTCCTTGCCGAGCGACTTCGTCAGGGCGATCAGCGCCGCCTTCGAGGCGCTGTAGTGCGACGCGTTGGGGTTGCCTTCCTTGCCGGCCACCGACGCGATGTTGACGATGCGGCCGTATCCCGCGCCGATCATGTGCGGGACCACGGCGCGGCACGTGAGGAACGGGCCGATCAGGTTGACCTCGATCACGCGACGCCACGTATCGGGCGCGAGCTCCCAGGTCGGCGCGTTGCCCCCGGTGATGCCGGCGTTGTTGACCAGGATGTCGATGCGACCGCACGACGTCATCGCCGCGTCGGTGGCCGTCGCGACGGACGCCTCGTCGGTGAGTTCGACGCGCTGCGTGTCGACGCGGCCAGGACCGGAGAGCGAATGCGCGGACAACGAACGCGCGGCCTCGACCAGCATCGTGTCGTCGATGTCCCACAGGACGACGTTCGCGCCCGACGCCGACAGGCGTCGTGCGATCGCGAGCCCGATCCCCTGCGCGCCGCCGGTGACGACGGCCGTGCGGCCGGCGAGATCGATGACGTTCATCGCCGACCCTCCGGCAAGCCCGTCAACGCTTCGGGCGCCGCCGCGCAGTCGGCGATGTACTGCCGGATGATCGCCGTGAAGTCGGGATCGGGATGGAGCCCAAGGCGCGCGGCGCGATCGGCGCTGGCCGCGGCCGGCCAGTTCGCGACGATGCCGGCGATGCGCGCGTCGGGGACGAAGCGCACGCGGTCGCGCACTTCCTTGCCGGCGACGGCTTCGAGCGCGTCGAGCATGTCCGACACCCGCGCGTTGACCGCGGGCAGGTTGAGCGCGAGCCGTCCGCCGAACTGCTCCCGGCTCGCCTCGTGGACCGCGATCAGGCCTTCGATGGTGCGCGCCGGCGAGGTCAGCGGATGCGCGGTCGAAGGGTCCACCGGGCAGATCGCCTCGAGCCCTGCCAGCGGCTCGCGGATGATCCCCGAGAAGAACGACGACGCCGCCCCGTTGGGACGACCGGGCCGCACGGTCACCGTCATCAGGCGCGCGGCACGTCCGTCGATGTAGCCCTTTCGCGTGTAGTCGGCGATCAAGGCCTCGCAGATCAGCTTGTGCGTCCCGTACGAGGTCTGCGGCGCCGGCAACGTGGCGTCGGTGACCACGGCCGGCAGCGGCGACGACGGGTCCGGGCCGAACACCGCGACCGAACTCGCGAAGACGACACGGGCCGGCGGCGCGCCCGCGCCGGTCGCCGCGCGCAGCGCATCGAGCAAGGCCCGGGTCGTATCGAGGTTGGAACGCAGGCCGAGCTCGAAGTCGTCCTCGCATTCGCCCGACACCGCCGAGGCCAGATGGAATACGCCGTCGAAGCGGTCGGCCGCGAAGGCCGCGCACTGGTCGAGAAGCGGACCGGTGCGCGACTCGACGCGCGGGTCCGCGACGAACGCGGGATCGGGCGGCGACTGGTCGACCAGCACGAGGTGGTCGATCGGCGTGCCCGCGAGCGTGCCGCGGGCGAGCAGCGAACCGGCGAGGCGACGACCGATGAAGCCGCTGGCACCGGTGACGAGGACTTTCATCGAAGAGCCTTGAAGGGAAGCGAGATGGGCGAGCGTTGCGACCAGCACTTGCGGCCGACACGATGATGCCGCCCCGCAATCTATTGCGTCGTCCGTCGCTCCGCAATCCGGGTTGCCCCGCAACGCGCGACGCGTGCCGGCGTCGGCCTGCTGCGGCGCGTCGAAGGGTTTGCCCGATGGCGCGTCGTCGGCGCAATACCGATACTGCACGGCCGCGTGCGAACGCGCGGTCGATTGCCGCCATCCATCACTTCACGCCCGGGATCAATGGCCAGCGTCACCATCCAGTCGGTCAAGAAGGTCTTCGGCGACACCGCGATCCTGCACGGCATCGACATCGAGATCGCGGACGGCTCGTTCACGGTCCTGGTCGGTCCGTCGGGCTGCGGCAAGTCGACGCTGCTGCGGATGATCGCGGGGCTCGAAGAGATCACCGCGGGCGAGATCCGCATCGGCGCGAAGCGGGTCAACGACCTGCCGCCGAAGGAGCGTGACATCGCGATGGTGTTCCAGAACTACGCGCTGTACCCGCACATGACGGTCGGCAGGAACATGGCGTTCTCGCTGATGCTGGCGAAGGAGTCGAAAGCCACCATCGACGCGAAGGTCGACCGTGCGGCCGAGATCCTCGCGCTGACGCCGCTCCTCGATCGCTATCCGCGCCAGTTGTCCGGCGGCCAGCGGCAGCGGGTCGCGATGGGCCGCGCGATCGTGCGCGATCCGCAGGTGTTCCTGTTCGACGAACCGCTGTCGAACCTCGACGCGAAGCTGCGCGTCGCGATGCGGAGCGAGATCAAGGAGCTGCACCAGCGGCTCGGGACGACGTCGGTCTATGTCACGCACGACCAGATCGAGGCGATGACGATGGGCGACAAGATCGTCGTCATGCGCGACGGCCGCATCGAGCAGACCGGCAGCCCGCTCGAGCTCTACGATCGTCCGGCCAACCAGTTCGTCGCGGGATTCATCGGCTCGCCGTCGATGAACTTCCTGCCGGGCACCCTGCGTCGCGACGCCGGCCGCGTCCAGGTCGAACTCGACGACGGCACGCGCCTGGACGCGCCGGGCGATGCGGGCGGCAGCGACGGTCAGCGGGTGATCCTCGGCACGCGCCCCGAGCACCTGACGCTGGCCGCCACCGGCATCCCGTCGACGGTGGTCGTCGTGGAGCCGACCGGCGCCGACACGTTCGTCGCGTGCCGGCACGCAGGCAGCCCGCTATCGGCCGTCTTCCGGGAGCGCCACGACTTCGCGCCCGACAGCACGATCCACCTTCAGCCCGACGTGCAGCGTGCCCACCTGTTCGATGCCGAGTCGCGCGAGCGGCTCGCTGCATGAGCCGCCCGCATTCCGTCCGTCCATTCCATCAAGAAAGTACGAGGACCCGATGACCCACTTCGATCGCCGCAAGTTCCTGGAAGGTTCGGCCGCCGCTGCCGCCGTCACCGCGGCGGCCTCGCTCGGAAGCGCCGGCGCGCTCTGGTCGCGCGTCGCGAGCGCGCAGACGCCGACGCTGAACTTCAAGACCGAGAAGGACGCGAAGCTGCGGGTCCTGCGCTGGAGCCGCTTCGTGCAGGGCGACATCGACGCCTACATGGTCAACGTCAAGAAGTTCACCGACAAGACCGGCATCGAAGTGCGGGTCGACAACGAAGGCTGGGAGGACGTGCGGCCCAAGGCCGCGGTGGCCGCCAACACCGGCGCCGGTCCCGACATCATCCTCAGCACCAACGACGACGCGAACCTGTATCCGGACAAGCTGCTCGACGTCAGCGATGTCGCCGAGTATCTCGGCAAGAAGTACGGCGGCTGGTTCCCGGGCGCTGAACAGATGTGCCGACCCGACGGCAAGCGCTGGATCGCGTTGCCGCTCGGGGCTTCGGGCACGCTGATGGTCTATCGCGAGAGCCTCGTCAAGGCCGTCGGCTTCGACGCGTTCCCGAAGACCACCGACGACTTCCTGAAGATGATGAAGGCGTTGAAGGACAAGGGGACGCCCGGCGGCATGGCGCTCGGCAACGCGACCGGCGACGGGCTGTGGTGCAACTGGCTGGTGTGGGCCTTCGGCGGCAAGCTGGTCGACGCGAACAACAAGGTCGTGATCGACAGTCCGGAGACCGCGAAGGCGCTCGCGTACGGCACCGAGCTGTACGCCACCTTCATTCCCGGCACGCTGTCGTGGCTCGACCCGAACAACAACAAGGCCTTCCTCGACGGCCAGATCTCGGTCACCAACAACGGCATCTCGATCTACTACGCCGCGAAGAACGCGACCGATCCGAAGGTGAAGGCGCTGCAGGCCGACATCAACCACGCGGTGTTCCCGGTCGGACCGGTCGGCGTACCGACCGAGTCGCACCTGTTCTTCAACCAGATGGTCATGAAGTACACGAAGTATCCGAACGCCGCGAAGGCGTTCCTGACCTTCATGATGGAAGAGGAACAGTACGACCCGTGGCAGACCGGCGCGAGCGGCTACGTCGCACCGGCGCTCGCGGGGTACACGAAGGGTCAGGTGTGGTCGATCGATCCGAAGAACACGCCGTACCGCGACTCGGTGAAGAACTATCGGCCGGCGGGGTATGCCGGCAAGCTCGGTTACGCGTCGGCCGGCGCGGCCGCCGACTTCATCGTCGTCAACATGGTGGCCGAGGCGGTCAGCGGCGCGAAGACGCCGAAGGAAGCGATGGAGCGGGCCCAGAAGCGGGCGGAGCGCTACTACAAGGTCTGACGGACGATCCCGCGCGCACGCCTCCCGGCCCGAAATGTCCCTCCTCGCACGAGCGTCGTCCGATCGCACGACGCTCGACCCGTCGGCTCCCTGACCCATGCTCGACCGCCTGTCCAACAGCCGCAACGTGCTCGGGCTGATCTTCATGCTCCCGGCCGCGGTGCTGCTGATCCTGTTCCTGACGTATCCGCTCGGGCTCGGCATCTGGCTCGGCTTCACCGACACCAAGGTCGGGCGGCCGGGCGAGTGGATCGGCTTCGAGAACTACGAGTTCCTGTGGGGCGACAGCGTCGTGCGCCTCGCGCTCTTCAACACCCTCTTCTACACGACCATCGCGTCGGTGCTGAAGTTCTTTCTCGGGCTGTGGCTCGCGTTGCTGCTCAACCGCAACGTGCGCTTCAAGACCTTCTTCCGCGCGGTGATCCTGCTGCCGTACATCGTGCCCACCGCCCTTTCGGCGATCGCGTTCTGGTGGATCTACGACTCGCAGTTCTCGATCATCAGCTGGGCGCTGGTGAAGATGGGCGTGATCGAGCACTACATCGACTTCCTCGGCACACCGTGGAACGCGCACTTCGCGGTGATCGCGGCCAACGTGTGGCGCGGGGTGCCGTTCGTCGCGATCACGCTGCTCGCCGGGCTGCAGACCATCTCGCCGTCGTACTACGAGGCGTCGGCGATCGACGGTGCATCGCGCTGGCAACAGTTCCTGCACGTCACGCTGCCGCTGCTGACGCCGATCATCGCGGTCGTGATGACGTTCTCGGTGCTGTTCACGTTCACCGACTTCCAGCTGATCTACGTGATCACGCGCGGCGGTCCGCTGAACGCGACCCACCTGATGGCGACGCTCGCGTTCCAGCGGGCGATCAACGGCGGCGCGCTCGGGGAAGGGGCCGCGATCTCGATCGCGATGGTGCCCTTCCTGCTCGCGGCGATCCTGTTCAGTTTCTTCGGCCTGCAGCGACGCACGTGGCAGCAGGGAGGCGCCGACAAATGAAGAAGGCCGACAAGGGAAACGATGCTGCGGACACCGTCGGCATGGGGTTCCTCGACACGCGGTGGCGGATGTTCATGACCGCGTACCTGCCGCTGATCGTGTTCCTGATCGTGCTGCTGTTCCCGTTCTACTGGATGGCCATCACCGCGGTGAAGCCGGAGGCGGAACTGCTGTCGCGCGACGGCAATCCGTTCTGGGTCATCAGCCCGACCCTGGCGCATTTCCACACGCTGCTGTTCAAGACCGAGTTCCCCGCCTGGCTGTGGAACACGGTGCTGGTGTCGGTCGTGTCGACCGCGTTCTCGCTGTTCGCGTCGGTGCTGGCTGCCTATGCGATCGAGCGGCTGCGCTTTCGCGGCGCGAAGAAAGTCGGCCTCGGCATCTTTCTCGCCTATCTCGTGCCGCCCACCATCCTCTTCATCCCGCTCGCGAACGTGGTGTTCAAGCTCGGCCTGTTCGACTCCCGCCTCGCCCTGATCCTCACCTACCCGACCTTCCTGATCCCGTTCTGCACGTGGCTGCTGATGGGCTACTTCCGCTCGATCCCGTTCGAGCTCGAGGAGTGCGCCCTGATCGACGGTGCGAGCCGCTGGCAGATCCTCACGCGCATCGTGCTGCCTCTCGCGGTCCCGGGACTGATCTCGGCCGGCATCTTCGCGTTCACGCTGTCGTGGAACGAGTTCATCTACGCTCTCACCTTCATCTCGTCGTCGGAGTACAAAACCATGCCGGTCGGGGTCGTCACCGAACTCGTGCAGGGCGACGTGTATCAGTGGGGACCGCTGATGGCGGGCGCGCTGTTCGGCTCGCTGCCGGTGGCGTTCGTATACTCGTTCTTCGTCGAGTATTACGTGTCGGGGCTGACGGGCTCGGTGAAGGAATGAACTGGCTTGTCGTTCCCGCGCACGCAAGAACCCAGTGTCGTACCTCGGTTCACTGGCAGGCACCCAACGTCGCCGGGTTCCCGCGTGCGCGGGAACGACGTCAATCTGAGTTGGCATGAAATGACCGATCCCAAGAAACCCCGCCGCAAACCCGAGGACCTCCGCAGCCAGCAGTGGTTCGGACGACAGGACCGCGACGGCTTCAACTATCGCAGCT